>NZ_JBQHUL010000028.1:0-49473 GCF_052065235.1 Blautia sp. HCP28S3_G10
GCCATAACTTATCCTCCGTAATTGTAGTGAAATAGTCTAAATATCTTTCGCCTACAATTATAGAGGGAAACAGAGTGTTAGGAAATCCGCAGGAATATTTGGCGCTTACTGTTTTTTGTCTTGTGGTACTAAAATGGTACTAAAGTGAGCTGTGCGTGAATAGTTTCATTTACGCCTGAGGCCATGTTATTTTCCACTCAAAATATTCATTAGGAGAAATCTCTCCACTATTTAATTTCGTTTTCATTTCACACCATTCCGAAAGGAAATCATTTACCAATCCATATTCAAAAGTTAATGCGACAGGTGAACCTGTACTGTCATAATCATCTTCGTTGTAAGTTGGTCTGGCAGCCTCGGAAGATTTTGCAGGTGTCATTGCAGTCAGATGAATCAGGTTGCCGGGAGCTGTGTACTCTGGGAATCTTGTACCTTTTCCACGTGCCGGGAGAGATGTGGCACTTTCTTCAAGCCAGAAAAGTGTTTCAATGATATCTTCAGCAGCACCAAGGCTGTAATCAGAGATTGCCTTGTAATTGCAGCGCAAAGCATCAGCAAGCTTTAGAATCATATCTTCACCGGGAATGCGGGCACCGGTTTCATACTGGGATATGCGGACAGACATATTTTTGCCTTCAAAGCCAAGTGCACCGCCAAGCTCATCCATTGTCATTTTACGGAATACCCGTATTTTCTTTATTCGTTCACCAATTGTCATAGTGTAGTCACCTCCGTTTATCTGTCCCTGATGGACTGTTAAAGACAGTATAACACGGAAAAAATGAAAATGGAAGTTTTTCTATACAAGAACATTAGAAAAATTTCTTGACAATTCAATACCACACGGTATAGAATAATATTAATTCAATTATCTATACGATATGGTATTGAAAAATAGTTAAATGAGCGGTACCAGAAATCTAACAGGCATTTGCCATGACATTCATAGGAATCGAGCGAATGTAGACACTCCCCCAAGCGGACCGAGTACCTCGAGCAGGAGCGGGCGGTATTACAGGAGATTATCTCAGGTAAGGAGGCTGGTAGTGACATCAGCAGAACTGGTATGGAGAAACGCCAAAACAAATATTTAAAGGAAAGGTGGTGAAAGGCATGAACGAAAAGTTTTTAGAAGTAGGAGATGTGATGCAGATTCTTGGAATTTCAAGATCAGCAGCATACAAGCTTATGAGACAGATCAATAGTGAACTTGAAAAGAAGGGTTACATTGTTATCCGTGGAAAAGTAAGCAGAAAATATTTTGAAGAACGCATTTATGGTATGAGTGATGCAGGATAAGCAACAGGTAAGAAGATTGTGACAGAGGCAGGTGCAGAAGCGATACGGCTTAGGCATCTTCTTCATATGGAAAGAAGGAGATGATGAATATGCCAGCTTATAAAGACAGTAAGACAGGCACCTGGTTTGTCAAATTCTATTGTAAGGACTGGACTGGGGAAAATAAACAGATAAAGAAGAGAGGATTTGCAACAAAGAGGGAAGCACTTGATTATGAGCGTAATTACAAAATACGGCAGGAGAATAATCTGGATATGACATTTGGAGAGTTCTGGAAGCTGTATACAGAGGATGTGAAAAATTATGTCAAACTCAACACATGGCTTACCAAAGAACACATTGTGGATACAAAGATACTTCCATATTTCAGGAATCTTAAGATGAATGAGATTACACCGGGAGATGTACGCAAGTGGCAGAATGAGATGGTAGCATTCCGTTATGAGAATGGGAAATGTTATTCCCAGACTTACAAGAAGACAATGCACAACATTTTAAGTGCGATATTCAATCATGCATGCAGGTTTTATAATCTGAAATCAAATCCGGCAAGACAGGCCGGAAATATGGGCAGGGAAGAAAAGAAGGAAATGCTTTTCTGGACAACTGAAGAATATAAGAAGTTTTCAGAAGCGGTGATTGATAAGCCGGTTTCATTTTATGCATTTGAAATGCTGTACTGGACGGGAATGAGATTAGGTGAGCTGCTTGCACTTACGATGGAAGATTTTGATTTTGAAAAGAACACAGTCAGAATAAATAAATCGTATCAGCGGCTGCAGGGGCAGGATGTTATTACAACACCGAAAACACCTAAGAGCAACAGAACAATCAAGTTGCCGAAGTTCCTTGCCGAAGAAATGCAGGAATATTTTGCAATGTTATATGACCAGACACCAACAGACAGGATATTTCTGGTAACAAAGAGCTTTCTTCATCATGAGATGGAGCGTGGCTGCAAGTTATCAGGTGTGAAGAAAATCAGAATTCATGATCTTAGGCATTCGCACATTTCACATCTGATCGACCTCGGGTTTTCCGCAGTTGCAATAGCTGACAGGGTTGGTCATGAGAGCATTGATATCACATATCGTTATTCGCATCTGTTTCCGTCAAAGCAGGTGGCAATGGCGGACAGACTTGATGCTGTCAATGCAAGCTTTGAGGATTGCGAAGAGCAGGATGATGATGTAGAAATCATGCAGACAGAGGAAACAGCACCTATTCCAGATTGTTTTGTACAAGATGGAATGGACTTACTAAAGCATCAGGAATAGTGGATGCACTTGATGATAAGGAATATACTGGCAGTCTTGTCACATTGTTGCAGGCAGGAACTGATTTTGTGAGAAATAATTCCAAGAAAGCATGGCGTAAGGTTGGTGACGGCAGAATTGAAATGCCTGATTATCCGGATAGAGCAGTGCTTGAAGGTGTAGTAAATGCATTGATTCATAGAAATTATCTGGAGATAGGTAGTGAAGTCCATATAGATATGTTCGATGATAGAATTGAAATATATTCACCTGGTGGAATGGTAAGTGGAATATCTCTTGAGGGGAAAAATCTATTGAAAATTCCGTCAAAGCGAAGAAATCCGATATTAGCTGATATATTCAGCCGTTTAAAATATATGGAGCGTAGAGGTAGTGGATTTAAGAAGATATTGGCAGATTATGAGGGACAAGTAGAATTTGATGAGACCAAGATGCCAGTCTTTGATGCAGATAATGATGATTTTACATTGACTTTGTATAATCTGAATTATGGCACTAATTATGCAACACAGGTGAATGAAAATGTCATAGAAAATGTCATAGAAAATGTCATAGAAATTTCGGAAGAAAAAATGAAGCAGTTAATGCCAGAGTATTCTAAGAAGAAGCTTACTAAAGCATGTGAGATCCTAAAAATGATTTCCGAAAATCCGAATATTTCTATTGATGAATTAAGAATAGCCTTAGATGTCACAGATAGAACAATTGCTAGATATATATCAGAATTAAAGGATAAAGGTATCATAGAACGAAAAGGTCCAGATAATGGTGGTAAATGGAAAATTAAGTAAGTGAATGACAGTAAATATGGCACTCAATGTGACACCCAAACTTTTACTCAAGAATATTCCGAAGTTAGTCTCAACGAAGTCTCACGAGATTTGAGACTGAGGAGGTTCAAAATCATGGACATAAGCAAAAGGAATTGGAAATTATTTCGAGAAAGATTATCAGGCAGGTTTATTAGGAAATAGATAAAATGTATGAGAAGAATGCACTAAATAATTTTAAAGATGTATTGGGAAAATATTGTGCAATTAATCAGTTTGTTGAATTGTCAAAAAGGTGTTTTTTGGTTGAACATCAAAACGAGATACAGAAAAGGGATACATTTGTGAAGTTAGCAACAGAATATGCAGTAACTCTGACAAATTATGATGCAGATTCGATGGTTTGCGAAATATGCAGAAGTTATATTGTTAATGTTCATTTGTGTTTTGAAACATTTTTGAAAGATGTATGCCGGCAGATAAATAAATACGGAAAGAATGAATATAAACCGAGAATTCAAGAAGAGTCATATTTATCATGTGCAGTCAGAAATATTTGTGGTAATAACTTATCTGATGATATGAAACCTTTGTATGAGTTATGTGAATACTATCGACTGATAAGAAATACTTCGGTTCATGATTTCTGTGAGGTTGATTCTCATGAAAAAGAATATCGTAAATTACAAAAGTATAATTTTAAGACCGAGGCTAAATTTTCAAAGCTAGTAGCACCAAATAAATATGAAGAAATATCATTCGATGATTTTGTTATGTTTTCTAGATCTTGTGTTGAATTGGCAACATACATTTTTGAGAAAATGGCTTATGATTATACTAAAATAGCTTTGGATATTCCAGATAAGCAAATAAGTAAATGGCGGAAATATAGTAAAAACCGTCAAGAGAAAGCGCTTTGCTCGTACATAAAGACCTTGTATAAGGTGGATGAAGAGTTCATAGAGCAAATACCAAAACTTCTTAACATGATTATTGACCCGATAGTCTAATGGTAGGGCGTCCCCCTTCATAAGTGCATTTGCAACAGTGCACTTATGAAGGGGAAAGATGTGGTTCGAATCCACATCGGGTCTTTTTATAGATATTACTAACGAAAACGCAGGAGAGAGGTGTTAATGATGGCGAGTTCTTATTATCAAAACTTAATTAAACGTGTTTTAGAAGCATCTACAACGGATAATTGGGAAATAGCAGTGCGGGAATGGGATATTGTTGATTGTGAAGAAGATGAGGAACATGCATCAGAATGTGTATGTGGAAAAGAGAATCTGAGATACTTATTTACGATTAGAAATAGAGAAACAGGTAGAAGTTTATACCCGATAGGATCTTCTTGTATAGAAAAATTTGAGCGAGATGATTTAGATTATGAAGTAGATGTTCAAATGGATATGTATCGTTTAGCGCATGCTATGGAAAGAGGAGAACGAATAGAATTAACTTCAAAGTACTTTTCGAAGAAATTACTATATGCATTGTATGAAGAAGGAGCATTTGCACCCAATAAATATAATAGGTATGATGGAACAAATGATTATCAGTTTATGTTGGATATGTTCAATAAAAGAAATAAGAGTGAGATTACAGAACAGCAGCATAGAAAGATAAGAGGTTTGATAGCATATTCTATCAAGCCATTTTTAAGAGAACGACTAAAATATAAGTGAAGTTTATATAAATAACAATAGAAACAAATAGTAATTTAGCAAAAGGCATGATTTATCAGATTTTTACTGACGATTGTGTAGCAGAAAGTAAAGTATACCTGAGCAGACAAGTTAAGAGAAATCTTGCAAAGGCAATCGATTTTATTCAGTACATAGAAATTTTGTGGTACTGCCCATTAGTACCACAAAATTTCTAGTTGCAGAAACATCGTCTGGAGATTATAATTTCCATAGGTGGACTTGCAAACTATCAGATGATTATTCTCTGAATAGTAAACGAACCTGCAAGCCACCGGAACTACACACAATAATGAAAAAATGCAATGGTACTGGATTGGTACTAAAAATATGTGAAACGAAAAATAATGTGTGGAAAAGGTGTGAGATATCAATACAAGATAGTATAGATAACTGTATTGGAATAATCTGAATCAAACCAGAATCTGCGAATTCGAATAATAAAAATTTTCTGGAATTCCTTATAAACAGGGCATTTCAGAGCAAATAAAGTTCTATTTGATAACAAATTGATAACACGAGAGATTTTGGCATTATTTATCCGGAATCTTGTGGTTATCAGGTAATATGTGTGAAACCAACAAAAAGGTCTTACTGAATTGAGTGAAATCAATTTGGTAAGGCCTTTTTCGTTGGTTTTTTATTTATCGTTTTTGGGATAATTATACCGCCACTGATCATATTCTTACTGAGTGATTTCTCCGGATTTTAGCTTTTCAGCTTGTTTCTGCCATGCATGGAACATATCAAACATAGAAAGGTAGGTGGTTCCCTTGGATTTGTCCAGCTGGAGGCAGAGTTCTCCGTTAACCTCACCAATATGAAGTCCGTAAAGGTCTTCTAATGCAACAGTTCCTGTTCAATATATGTCCTGTTGGACAGGGTTAAATGTTTTGGATTATGTTCGTTTATATGGTAATCCTTTCCAACAGACAGATAACCATGTGGAATTGTATCAAAAACTATGTGCAAGAGTAAATTCCAGATTTGCCATTTGGGATTCAAAAAACTGGAATTTAAAATTTCACTTTACGGCTGTGAAAAATATATAGAAATAGAAAAGCTGTAAAATTTTACGTTGAATTTTACGACTTTTTGTGTATAATAAAAGTAATAGAAGCAATGTGAATACGGACTGCATAGTAGGTTGTGTTCATGAGCAAGAAGTCAATGCGAATGCGAATGTCCGCTTTATCAAGGAAAGGAGCTGAAAAAATATGGCAAATATTTTACCAGTGTCTGATTTAAGAAATTATAATGAAGTTTTGAAAAATTGTCATAAAGGAGAACCGGTATATCTGACCAAGAATGGCAGAGGACGTTTTGTAGTTATGGATATTGAAGACTATGAGCGTGATCGTGCAGAGAAAAAGCTTCTCTTGAAGCTGCAGGAAGCTGAAGAAGCAGTGAAAGATGGCGAAGGTTGGCTGGATCTGGACGAACTGAAAGCACTTGTGGGGGAATAAGATGTTAAAACTGCGGATTAATCCGATTGTTGTAAAGGATTTGAAAAACATCCGAGATTATATTGCTGAAGATAACGAAGAATATGCAGCAAAGACCATAAAGGAAATTTACGGTAAATTTGAAAACCTTCAGATGTTTCCTGGAATGGGGTCGGATCTCTCCAAACGGGTCAGCTTTCGGACAGATTATAAATATGCGATATGGGAAGATTATGTGATTATCTACAAGGTCAATAACGAATATGTAGAGATTTATCGTGTAGTTAACCGATATCAGAATATCACGAGAATCTTTGATTGATAACAGAGATATGATAACAAATTGATAACACCATTCAGTACAGTCTATGGACTTAGGATAGTGGAACATATATAGAAAGGCTGCCCGAGAACGATTGATAAATGCACAAGACGAACTGAAAGAATACAAGAAACATAAAACAATTTATGTAGGAGACATCGAAAAAGAATAGATAAAATGTTGAAAAAGACATCCGATACCTAACATTTAAGATATAACTCTTAACAAAAAGGTATAACGGATGTCTTTTTTGTGCGATATACTTGCATCAACGAACATAAGGAACAAGTGCACAGGTTTCTTCACTCAGATAACAAATAAACAAAGGCGTATTAGAGGAGGAGAATCATGGGAAATCAAAAAGAAACTCAGAAAAATCCGCAATATAAATATGCGTCTACAAGAGAAAAATTGTGTTTTGGAATTGGGGCAATCGGCAAAGATGCGATTTGCAATTTGGTAGGAGCATTTTTAATGCTTTATTTTACAGATACTTTGTATCTGGCACCGGCATTTGTCGGCGTACTGTTTTTTGCAACAAGAATATGGGATGCGATTAATGACCCGATGATGGGAATGATTGTTGACAATACACATACACGTTTTGGTAAATTCAGAATCTGGCTTGTAATCGGAACATTGGTAAATTCAGTTGTATTTGTTTTGCTATTCCACAGTTTTAACCTGTCAGGAACAGTATTATACGTATATGTATCTGTTATGTACATCTTATATGGAATCAAATATACATTCAGGGCAGTAGAAAGAAAATAGGAAGAATGTGCGAAAGAAACTGGAATAGCGGTCCAGAGAGAATCTGATATAACGGATATAGAAAAAGCGGTTCAGCTCCGAAGTTACGATAACTCCGGTATACTGATCCGCTTTTGCTTTTTGGAGAGAATATTTACTACTCCGGGATTTTCTGAATAATAGTCCTGTTAATAACAATCAGGAAGATCACAGATACGATCAGAGAAAACACCTCTGCAATAGGGAAAGACCACCATACTGCGTGAAGGCCGCCGAGTTTTGACAAGATATAGGCAGCAGGCACAAGTACAACCAGCTGACGCATAATTGATACAACCATACTGAAAATCGCTTTTCCGAGGGACTGGAACACAGTTCCTGCAATGATACAGAACCATGCGATCAGGTAATGGAAGCCAATGATGCGGAGGGCCGGAACACCGATTGCCAGCATGTCTTCTGAAGCACTGAAAAATCCGAGAAGAACCTGCGGAATTCCCTCAAAGGCGAGGAAGCCAATAAAAGTAAAACAGAATGCAATCAACATACTGATCTTAACAGTCTGAAGCATACGCTTTCTGTGGCGGGCACCGTAGTTGTAAGCAATGATCGGTGTGATACCATTGTTCAGACCGAATACAGGCATAAAGAAAAAGCTTTGAAGTTTGAAGTATACACCGAATACAGCTGTGGCTGTAAAGGAAAAATTTACCAGTATCAGGTTCATGGAATAAGTCATGACAGAACTGATGGACTGCATAATAATGGAAGGTACACCTACTGCGTAAATAGTTCCGATTATTTTCAGATCAGGGTGGAATCCTCTGAGAGTAAGGTGCACTTCGGGGTTAAATTTGTGATTGCAGATACCGGCAACTATACAGGCAACGCATTGTCCGATAACTGTAGCAACGGCGGCTCCTGTTACGCCCATTTTTGGAAGTCCGAATAATCCGAAGATCAGGACTGGATCCAGAATGATGTTTGTGATGGCACCGCAAAGCTGAGATGTCATGCTGAAAATGGTTTTTCCAGTGGAGGTAAGCAGACGCTCGAAGAAGAACTGGGCAAAAAGTCCAAAGGAAAAAATCATAACAGTACTCAGGTAGTCAATTCCGAATTTCAGAAGTTCAGGATTGGAACCATGTGTCTGACTTGCATAAAACGGTCGTACAGCAGTAAGCCCCAGAATCAGGAACAGCAGATAACTCAGGCAGTAAAGAAAAGAAGCATTTCTGGCTGTCAGATCAGCTTTTTCGAAGTTCTTTTCGCCCAGAGATTTGGACAGCAGTGCATTCATACCGACTCCTGTACCGGCGCCGACAGCGATTAGCAGTGTCTGAAGCGGGAATGCCATGGAAACTGCAGTCAGAGCATTTTCCGACAGCATTGCAACGAAGACACTGTCCACGATATTGTACAGTGCCTGTACAAGCATGGAGATCATCATGGGCAGCGACATGTTCAGAACAAGCTTGCCAACAGGCATAGTCCCCATTTTGTTTTCTGCAATGGGAGCAGTGTTTGTATCTTGTTTCATACTTCCTCCAATATGTGATTTTGATAATGTTTTTCAATAAACATGCTAACATGAATGAATTATATATGCAATGGATTAAGAAAAAGAGTTGGCTGAGCAGACTGAACAAAGCAAATGTCAGTTATTTCTGCCGGAGCCTCAGCAAAAAAAAATGAATCCTGTTCATTGCTGAAAGCGAGCACAAAAAAGACAGCTGCCTGGAAAACCAGAGAGCTGTCCTCAGCCGGAAAATATATCCGTTCCAGATACAGGGCAAGACGAAAAACCCTGGGGAAAAGAGCCTGATTAATTTCAGGCTTTTTTTCAGTTATTCACCTTTTTTCTTCTTTTCCAGATAATCATTCAGTTCTGCATTCAGGATATCTGTGATAAACATATGTCCCGGAGCATGAGTGATCACGATCGGAGGTTTGGCATTTTCAACAGCTGCCTGAGGTGTTACACCACATGGCCAGAAAACCGGAATCTCGCCTTCATAAATATCAACAGCTTCGCCATAGTCTGGTTTCATGACATCTTCAACACCGACTTCTTTCGGGTCGCCCATATGTACAGGTGCGCCGTGAACGTTTGGCATCTGGAAAGTGATGTCGTAGGCTTTTTTTGCATTTTCAGGAGTCATTGGCCGCATGGAGCAGACCATCGGACCGGAAAACGGGCCAACAGGAACAGTCTGGATGTTGGTTTTGAACATAGGTACATTTCGTCCCTGAGCAATATGGCGGATTTCAATTCCTTCTTTCATAAGAGCCTCTTCGAAAGAGAAAGAACATCCGATGAGAAAACCTACATAGCCTTCTTTCCAGTATTCAGAAGCGTCAGTGATCTCTTCTGTAAAAACGCCGTCTCTGTAGATACGGTATTTGGGAATATCAGTACAGATGTTACCGCCCTCGCCCATGTCGTGAGTTTCAGGAGTACCTTTGATAATTTCAAGAATCGGACACGGAAACGGGTTCTTTTTGGCATATTCTTCAAAATCAGCGGCATATTCCGGAGGAAGGATGACCAGGTTTGCCTGAGCGTAGCCACGGCACATACCAGCGGTAGGAAAATCGATAACGCCGTCACGGATCAGCTTACGAACTTCAGCGGGTGACATGTTTACATAAGGTGTGATATCAAAAGCCATAATGAATACCTCCTGTTTTGCACTTTAATGTATTAATGATATAAATTATATTATACATAAAAAAAGAAAAAATTGCAATGATAAGAAACGTTACATATAGTATACTAATGTTGCTGTGAACAGTAACGCTATTGTTGGTATGAGATTTGGAGGGAAAAGCCCCCAATTACGACATGGAGGAAAAATGAGTAACATTATAAAGATAACAGATTTGAATCTGCCGGAACTGGACATATATGCCAGATGTACGGAAAATCAGCTCCTGCATTATTATGAACCGGCAGGAGGACTTTTTATAGCGGAGAGCCCGAAGGTAATACAACGTGCACTTGATGCAGGATGCGTACCGGTTTCAGCACTTGTTGAAGATAAACATATAGAAGGAGAAGCTGTGGAAATACTCAGACAGTGCGGAAACATCCCTGTATACACGGCTTCCTTTAAAATCCTGACCCAACTGACCGGATACAAACTTACAAGAGGGATGCTCTGTGCCATGAAGCGTCCGCAATTGCCGAAAGTGGAAGAAATCTGCAAAGATGCCAGAAGAATCGTAATACTGGAAAATGTTATGAACCCAACAAATGTGGGTGCGATTTTTCGTTCTGCGGCAGCACTTAACATGGATGCAGTAATATTGACAGCAGGATGCAGTGATCCCCTGTACCGTCGGTCTGCCAGAGTAAGTATGGGAACAGTTTTCCAGATTCCATGGACAAGCCTGGACAAAAAAATTTCCTGGCCTGATCCGGGGATACATACGTTGAAAAAACTGGGATTTAAAACCGTGGCTTTTGCGCTCAGAAATGATTCAGTCAGTATTGATGATCCTGTGCTTATGCAGGAAGAAAAACTGGCAGTGATCATGGGAACAGAAGGCGAAGGGCTGACGGAAGAGACAATGGCGGCCTGTGACTATACAGTAAAAATTCCCATGTCACACGGGGTGGATTCACTGAATGTTGCGGCTGCAAGTGCAGTTGCATTCTGGCAGCTGGGAAACAGATGATTATGAACATTGAATTGGTATACATATGATTTTCAGGAGGAAAAAAGAATGGATATTGTTGAAAGATTTTTAAGATATGTGCAGATAGATACGCAGTCAGAAGATGACAGAGAGGAATTTCCAAGTACGGAAAAACAGCGAAATCTGGCAGTTTTGCTGAAAAAGGAACTTATGGAAATGGGGGCAGCCGAGGTTCGTCTCGACGAACATTGCTATGTTTATGCAAAAATCCCTGCGAATACAAATCATAAAGTTCCGTCGATTGGTTTTATTTCTCACATGGATACAGCGCCTGCTTGTTCAGGAACCGGGATTTCACCACAGATCCATCGAGGATATGATGGCGGTGAAATTATTCTGAACAAAGAAAAAAATATCAAAATGAGTCCGAAACAGTTTCCTGAACTCCAGGATTATGTGGGGAAAGACCTCATCACATCAGACGGAACGACCCTTCTCGGTGCAGATGACAAGGCCGGTGTTGCTGAAATTATGGCAATGGCAGAGTATTTTCTGACACATCCGGAATTGAAACATGGGGATATCTGTATTGGATTTACTCCAGATGAGGAAGTGGGACGTGGCGCAGATTTTTTTGACCTGAAAGGTTTTGGCGCAGAAGTGGCATATACTGTGGATGGAGGTGCACTTGGAGAGATCGAGTACGAAAACTTCAATGCTGCTTCAGCAAGAGTAAAGATACATGGTGTAAATATCCACCCCGGTTCAGCGAGAGGTCAGATGAAAAACTCCCTTCTGATCGGAATGGAATTTCAGCAGATGCTGCCAGTGTTTGCAAATCCTGCATGTACAGATGGATATGAGGGATTTTTCCATTTGGATTCCATGAGTGGAAATGTAGAAGAAACAGTGATGGACTATATTATCCGTGATCATGACAAAAAGAAATTTCAGGAGAAGAAAGATCTCGTAACAGCTGCTGCAGAATATATGAACAAAAAGTACGGCGAGGGAACAGTGGAACTGATTATGAAAGATTCTTACTATAATATGAAAGAAAAAATCGAGCCGCATAAATATCTTATTGAAATTGCACAGAACTCCATGAAAGCTGTAGGAGTAGAACCTGTGACGCTGCCGATCAGAGGCGGTACAGACGGAGCGAGACTTTCCTATGAGGGACTTCCGTGCCCGAACATCTGTACAGGTGGACTCAACTTTCACGGAAGATATGAGTATGTCTGCATTCAGTCCATGGAAAAAATTTCAGAGATGCTGATTGAGATTGTGAAGGAATTCGTTACTGTTCACAGGTAATATCCCGAAAGGTGTTTTGACATGAATATTGACCAAGTTGCTGTGAACGGAGTGAACAGTAACAGGAATTCCTGAATATAGAGCAGAAATGAGTGACTTTGTAGATAAAAAAGCGTATAATAAAATTAATATTGACCTTTTTTCAGGAAAAGACAGGAGAGCAGAAACAGAAATGAAAAATTTTGATCTTACTTTTTATAAAGGTAAAAAAGTTCTTGTAACAGGACACACAGGATTCAAAGGTTCCTGGCTTTGCCGTATGCTTCTTGACCTGGGAGCAGAAGTAACAGGATATTCACTGGAACCACCCACAGAGCCAGCGCTTTTTACACTGACTGAGCTTGGAAAACAGATGAACTCAGTTATCGGAGATATCCGCGATCTTGACAGACTGATGCAGGTGTTTCAGGAAACCAGACCGGAGATCGTACTTCATCTGGCTGCACAGCCTATAGTGCGGGAATCATACAAAAATCCTGTATACACTTACGAAACCAACGTGATGGGAACAGTAAATATTCTGGAATGTATCCGTCAGACGGACACAGTAAAATCATTCCTGAATGTGACTACAGACAAAGTATATCATAACCGTGAATGGGAGTGGGGTTACCGTGAAAATGATCCCCTTGATGGATATGACCCATATTCCAACAGCAAATCCTGCTCAGAACTTGTGACACACAGCTACAAAAATTCATTCTTTGCAGACAGAGAGATAGCAATATCTACGGCAAGAGCCGGAAATGTGATCGGTGGCGGTGATTTTGCCACAGACCGTATTGTACCGGACTGCATCCGCGCGGCACTTGCAGGAAAACCCATCCAGGTACGCAATCCACACTCCACACGTCCATATCAGCACGTACTGGAACCACTGTATGCATACCTGATGATCGCAGCCCGTCAGTACGAAGACAGGAAATATGAAGGCTACTACAACGTAGGCCCCGGAGATGAAGATTGCGTGACAACAGGTGAACTGACAGAACTTTTCTGCCAGACCTGGGGCGAAGGCCAGACCTGGGAAAACCACTACGCAGGAGGCCCCCATGAGGCAAACTTCCTGAAACTTGACTGCTCCCGCTTACGTCAGACCTTCGGATGGAAACCAGCCTGGGGCGTCAGAAAAGCAATCCAGCAGACTGTAGCCTGGACAAAATCCTGGCAGGCAGGCGAAGACCTTAACCAGGTCATGACCACCCAGATCCATGACTTCCTGATGACTGAATAAAAACCATGCCAGAGTGCGCTTACACCAGACGAAATAGAAATACACTTCCCCATACAAACTAACCAAAACTCGCAGTCTATATTTTCATACAAACACGAAAAGTTAGACTGCTTATGGGTATTAATGTGTATCACTCATCGGGGAGAACAATTTATTTGTATTACCAACTTCAGGTGGAAGCAATTGTTTTCGAGTACACAAACCTCATAACTTTGAAGCCGTTTGTGTATCCGAAAACAATGACTTACACCGTGAATTATATAATATAAATCGAATATCACATACCGTAAATTATGATACAGATACAAAAAAGGAGAACCACATGTTTGAAAATATGACCGAACAACAGGCAAAAGACCAGATCCTCGATATGGTCGACAACTACTGCCAGAAATACCACAACAACCAGAAACCCTTCCACGAAGGCGACCGAATCCCCTACGCATCCAGAGTCTATGACTCAAAAGAAATGATGAACCTCGTAGACAGTGCACTGGAATTCTGGCTCACAGCAGGAAGATACGCAGATCAGTTTGAAACAAACTTTGCAAAATATCTCGGAATCCGTTTCTGCTCACTCGTAAACTCAGGATCATCAGCAAACTTACTCGCATTCATGGCACTGACCTCACCACTTCTGAAAGAACGCCAGGTACTCCCGGGAGACGAAGTAATCACAGTGGCAGCAGGATTTCCGACAACCGTAGCACCAATGATCCAGTATGGCGCAGTACCCGTATTCGTAGATGTGACTATACCACAGTATAACATCGACCCTTTGAAACTCGAAGAAGCAGTATCCCCAAAAACAAAAGCAGTCATGCTTGCACATACACTGGGAAATCCGTTTGACCTGAAAGCACTGAAAGACTTTTGCCAGAAACATAATCTCTGGCTGATCGAAGACAATTGCGATGCACTTGGATCTGAATACGAGATCGACGGACAGAAAAAACTTACAGGAACCATCGGAGACATCGGAACTTCCAGTTTCTATCCGCCACATCATATGACAATGGGTGAAGGCGGAGCAGTTTATACAGACAATCCGCTTCTTCACAAGATTGTCCGCTCTCTCCGTGACTGGGGACGTGACTGCAGTTGTCCATCCGGAAGAGATAATCTCTGTGGACATCGCTTTGATAAACAGTATGGAGAACTTCCGTTGGGATACGATCATAAATACGTTTATTCTCATTTCGGATATAACCTGAAAGCTACAGATATGCAGGCAGCAATCGGATGCGCACAGCTGGAAAAATTCCCGGGCTTCGTTGAGAGAAGACGTCATAATTTCGCACGCCTCAGAAAAGGCCTGGAAGGAACTGAAAAATACTATATTCTTCCGGAAGCATGCCCGTCATCAGATCCGAGCTGGTTTGGTTTCCTTATGACATGTAAAGAAGGAACAGACCGTAGCAAAGTAGTTCCTTATATTGAAAACAAAGGTGTACAGACCAGAATGCTCTTTGCAGGAAACCTTACAAAACATCCATGCTTTGACCAGATGCGTGAAAAAGGAACCGGATATCGTATTGCAGGAAGCCTTGAAAACACAGATCGTATCATGAGAGATACTTTCTGGGTAGGCCTTTATCCGGGAATGACAGACGAAAAAATTGATTATATGGCAAAAGTGATCCGCGAGGCAGCAGAACAGTAATTCCGAAGACAGTAACGGAGGAAACAAAATGGAATTTGATGAAAAATTACGCTGGTATGGGTTCTGGGCGAAAGACCGCCTGGAAGGCGGAAAGATCCGCAGATATTATGATGAGATCAAAGACAGCTACCGAAAAGGAACCCCTGTGGAACATACACAGGAAAAAATCCGAAAACTGATCGCTCATGCAGCACGAACAACAGAATTCTACAAAGATTATCCGGAGGACACACCGCTGGAAAAAATGCCGGTCATGAACAAAGACGCATACCGTAATAATTACGAGGCATGTCAGTCCAGTGTGTACAAAGAAGCATCTGATAACCGAATCATGTATACAAGCGGTTCTACAGGAACACCGTTTGCAATGATTCAGAACAGAAACAAAATACTCCACAACACAGCTGCGAGTATTTTTCTCGGGGCTGCAGGCGGTTATTATATCGGAATGAAAAATGCATTTGTCCGCATGTGGGTAGGAGATCATGCAAAGAAAAGCAAACTTTCACAGATTGCAGAGAATCTGATCATGATGGATTGCTCCAATCTGGATGATAAGAAACTTGCCGAAATGGTATCCGTCATCCGGGACAAAAAAGTCAAGGTCCTGATCGGCTACTCAGCAGCTCTTGGAGAAATCGGACGTTTTGTTGAGGAGCATAATGTAGATACCAGCGATTTCTGCATAAAAGCAATCCTTCCTATTTCTGAGAGCATGCCCAGTGAAGTTCGCAGAAAACTGGAAAAACAGTTCCGCTGTACAGTACGTTCCTGGTATTCCAACGAAGAAAACGGAATTATGGGAATACAGAGAGAAGAAGATGAAAGCTATCGGATCGATACAGAAAGCTATTATTATGAGATCCTGAAACTGGACAGTGACGAACCGGCAGAACCAGGTGAACTTGGAAGAATCGTTATCACAGATCTTTATAATTATGCAATTCCACTGATCCGCTATGATAACGGCGATCTTGCTGTTTATGAAAAAACAGAAAAAAACGGCAGGGTAAAATTTTATCTGAAAGAGCTATATGGCCGTAGAGGAGATATGATCTATGACTGCAAGGGCAGGATTGTTTCACCATTTGTACTCCTGAACGGACTTTCCATGGCAAAGGGGATTAACCAGTACCGTTTTATCCAGGAAGATGTGACCAGATATAAACTGTGGCTGAATGGAAACAAAGAAAAAATCGACGAAAAAGCCATTCTTGACTTTATTTCTCCATATTTTGGAGAAGAAGCTGAGATCACAGTAGAATATGTAGATGAAATTCCGGTGCTGAATTCCGGAAAACGTAAATCATTTGAGAACAGGTGTGAGAAATATAATAAAAAATAATTCAAACCAAAAACGAATTGTATCAAACACAGCATATACCATAGGTGGTGCGCTGCTGATGAATGGTGTCCTGCAGATTATCGTATATCCTCTGCTGAACCGGATCATGGGCAGTGACCAGCTTGGTGAGCTGCTTTATCTTATGGGGCTGGTAGCGATTCTCTGTCCGTCTGTAGGACAGGCTTTAAATACCAGCCGCCTTGTTGTACGCAGGGATTATCAGGTAACAAATGGAGATTATAATATTCTGCTTCTTGCGTTTGGCGGGATCGGAACCCTTGCAGCATTGATCACTGCAAAATCTTCCATGACATCACCGGCCGTTATCCTTTGGACAGTTATTCTCCTGATGACGACTATTTTCCGGTATTATGGTGACGTGGAATACCGTCTGAATCTTAATTATCAGAAATATTTTGTTTATTACAGTGTACTTACTCTAGGATATCTGGCAGGTTTTGGCCTCTATTTCCTTACAAAAAACTGGTTTCTTGTATTTGTTACAGGTGAGGCAGCAGCCATTATTTATCTGGCAGCGACAGGAACTGTATTCGGAAAATTTTTCCAGACAAGCCAGTGGTTTGGAAAAGCTTTTCAGAGAGGCGGATTTCTGGTATTTTCTTATCTTATTACGAATCTTACATTAAACATAGACCGCCTTGTACTCGAAAACCTCATCGGTCACCTTGCAGTTACCCAGTATTATGTGACATCTCTGATCGGTAAAACTCTGGTGCTTCTGGTAGCACCTGTAAATACCATTATCATATCGTATCTGACCCGTAAACAGGAACGTATGAACCGCAGACAGTTCCTGATGTTTACCGGCATCGGATGTGCGGTCAGCTTTATGTTCTTTATCTGTGCTCAGATCGGAACGCCGATTTTTGTAAAACTGTTTTACGGAGATCTTTATGAGTCAGTAAAAGGAATGATCACTGTGGTTAATTTAAGTCAGATTCTTGGTGTATTATCTGCTTATCTGTTTATTGTGGTCCTTACTTTTACAGAGGAAAAATGGCAGCTTTTTCTGCAGATTTTCCATCTTGTGGTGATTATGGCACTTGTATTGATTTTCACCGGAAGCGGTGGCATAATGGGGTTTGCAGAAGCAGTACTGATCGCCAATGCGGTGCGTGTGGCGGCAGTGATTCTGCTGGGACTTATTAAAGCCGGCAGATGATTATGAAAGGAAGAAGAAATGCAGGCAGGAGAAATTTTGAGACGTACAGCTTTTAATACTCTGGACAAACTTCAGGGTGGGAAGCTGGAAATGATTAAAAAAGTAAACAAGCGGGAGATTATGGAAGGCGTAACAGAAGAATATGTGCAGAGACGCATTGATACTCTTCTGGATCATACGAAAAAACATTCCGCATACTATAAAAAATACGAGAATGCTTCAGACATTACAGAGTTTCCTGTAATGACAAAGATGGAATATAACCAGAACAAAGACAGCATCCTCTGCGATACATATCAGGACAGAAAAGACAGCCTGTTCCGTCTGAGTACCAGCGGTTCTACAGGAGCACCGTTTACTGTACTATGTGACGGCGACAAAATGAACCGGGTAAATATGAACTTTATTTCTTTTATGGAACTGAACGGGTTCCGTATGGGAATGAAGCGTGGCGAGTTTCGTGTATGGATCCCGGGCAAAAACGTGATATCCAAATGGAAATCTTTCAAAAATAATCTCATTATGATTGATATTTCCAATATGGGAGATGAGGCTCTGGCAGGAATCTGTGAGAAGATTCGACGTGAAAAAATCCAGGTACTTGTTGTCTATTCCAGTGCACTGACTGTACTTGCTAATTATCTGAAACGTAAGAATGTGGACATCAGCAAATGGGCTGTGGAGATGGTTTTTGCCATGGGAGAAGCGCTTCCGCAGGCAACTTATGATCTTGTAAAAGAAATCTTCGGATTTTCTCCGGTACGTTCTTATGGGAATAACGAAAATGGATTCCTTGCGTGTCAGGTTGGAGAAGAAGACCGCTATACAGTGGATCTTTATAATTTTTATATAGAAATGCTGGAACTTGATTCAGATAAACCAGTGAAACCTGGTGAGCTTGGCAGGATTGTTGTGACAGATTTTTATAATAAAGCATTTCCGATGATCCGTTACGATACAGGCGATACCGGTATTTATCAGGAAGTAATTGATGAAAACGGAAGAAAGCACGGTTACTTTACAGAAATATACGGAAGAAGAGGTTCCATGATGTATAACTGTGCAGGGGAGCCGCTTTCTATCCATGTATTCATGAATGTTCTTATTAATCTGGAAGGCGTTGTTCATCAGGCAAAATGTATCCAGTGGGAAAAGAAACGTTATCAGCTGTTTCTGAATGCTGACCGCAGTAAGATCAATGAAAAGGAAGTTGTGGATTCCTATCGGAAATATCTTGGCGCAGAGGCTCAGATCGATGTGACATATGTAGATGAAATACCGATCGAGGCATCAGGCAAACGTCTGGTATGCGAACAGAAATGTCCGGAGTATATTACACAGCCCAAAACAGAAGAACAGAACGGGCAGGATGGAGAAAATAAATGAAACAGAAAGTTGCCGATTATATAGCTGATTATATTGCAAAATGGGGAATTCGTGATGTTTTTACAGTGACCGGAGGCGGAGCCATGCATATGAATGATGCTTTCGGGCATCATCCGGGTCTTCATTGTACTTATCAGCATCATGAACAGGCATGTGCAATGGCAGCAGAAGCATATGCGCGTGTGGATAACCGGATGGCAGCTGTCTGTGTGACGACCGGTCCGGGAGCAACCAATGCTATCACAGGAATTCTGGGAGCATGGATGGATTCCATACCGATGCTTGTTTTTTCAGGACAGGCAAGATATGCAACTACAGTTCCTGCTTCAGGTCTCAGACTTAGAAGTATGGGAGTTCAGGAGTGTAATATCGTTCCTGTTGTGACTCCGCTGACAAAATTTGCACATATGATCGTTCATCCTGAAAATATCCGTTATTATCTGGAAAAGGCTCTCTATATGGCTGTAAACGGAAGACCTGGTCCGGTGTGGCTTGATATTCCTCTTGATGTGCAGGGCGCAGTCATTGAAACAGATGAGCTGAATGGTTATAACCCTTCCGAAAATCCGGAAGAAAAACCGGCAGAGATTCCGGACGGTATCATAGAACAGATACTGAATAAAATAGAAACTTCTGAACGACCTGTTCTGACTCCGGGAAATGGCGTACGTCTTGCAGGTGCGATCAATGATTTTCACAGGCTTGTTGAGATTCTGGGAGTTCCTGTAGTGACGGGAATGAGCAGTGTAGATGCGCTGGAATCTGAGAATCCGTATTTTGTAGGAAGAAGTGGTGGAACAGGAAACCGCCCGGGAAATTTTGCAGTCCAGAACAGCGATGTACTGCTTTCCATAGGTAACCGCCAGGGTTTTGCACAGACAGGATTTCAGTATCAGGACTGGGCAAGAGAGAGTTATACAATTCTGAATGACATTGATGAAAATGAACTTCGTAAACCGAATCTTCATGTAAGCCTTCCGGTGTGCGGAGATGCAGGAGAGCTGATACATAAACTGATACAGGGCGCAAAACGCAGAGGTGCAGACGAAAATCATCCGCTTTTCAGAAATGAAAAGTGGAGAGAACAGTGCGTTCTCTGGAAGGAAAAGTATCCGGTAGTTACAGAGAAACATTATGAAACAGCAGAAGAAGGCTGCACTAATATCTATGCTTTTTATGAGGAACTTTCCAGGGCAATGAAGGAGAATGACCTTCTGACAGTCAGCGTGGGAACGTCGAGAGTAGCAGGAAGTCAGGCATTCCGTGTAAAAAAAGGCCAGAGATTTATCACAAATCCAAACACAGCTTCTATGGGATTCTGCCTTCCGGCTGCAACAGGTATCTGTGTGGCAGCAAACTGGAAACCGGTTGTCTGCGTGACAGGTGAGGGAAGCCTGCAGATGAACATTCAGGAATTTCAGACGATCATCCAGAACAGACTTCCGATTAAGCTGTTCGTGATAAATAATCAGGGTTATCATTCCATACGGCAGACGCAGCAGAATTATTTCCGCCCCCCGCTTGTGGGTGTCGGTGCTGAGAGCGGGGATTTAAGTTTCCCAGATCTTAGTAAACTTGCACCTGCTTATGGATTTCCGTACAGATCCATCCATAATTCTGTAGAACTGGCAGGTACCATCAGTGATGTGCTTAAAGAAGAAGGTGCCTGTGTATGCGAAGTATTTGTTACGAAACTTCAGAAAACAGAACCGAAGACTTCCGCAAAGAAACTTCCTGACGGAAAAATGGTTTCTGCACCACTGGAAGATATGTATCCGTTTTTGCCGGAAGAAGAACTGAAAGAGAACATGTACATCCCGCTTCCGAAGCGGATGTGACGGGAGAAATTTATGGAACGAATTGTTGTAACAGGAGCCACCAGTATGATCGGGTCGGCTCTTATTGAAGAATGTATCAGACATGATGTGGAAGTTTACGCCGTGGTGCGTATGTCATCAGGTAAACTCGGAAGACTTCCGAAGAGTGAAAAAATCCATCTGGTTGATGGCAGTCTGGACAGACTTCAGATGCTTCCGGAGCAGATTCCGGAGAAATGTGATACGTTTTATCATATTGCATGGGGGAACACCGGAGAAAACCGAAACCGCAGTGCAGAACTTCAGAGCAGAAATATTTCCTACACTCTGAAAGCTGTACAGGCAGCACAGCAGCTTGGCTGTAAACGTTTTATCGGAGCAGGTTCCCAGGCAGAATATGGTCCTCTTGACCTGGATAAAATTTCCCCGGACAGTCCGGTAAATCCCACAACACCTTATGGGGCAAGTAAACTTGCTTCGGGATATCTTGCTTCCATGCTTTGTCATGAACTGGGGCTGGAGTGTATCTGGCCAAGGATTTTCAGCGTTTACGGTATTCATGAAAAAGAAACGACCATGATAGCCGCAGGACTTCGCAAGATGCTGGCAGGTGAACAGACGGAATTTACCCCTGCAATGCAGAGATGGGATTATCTTTACAGCAAAGATGCAGGACGTGCATATTACCTGATCGGTGAAAAGGGAAAAGACGGTGAGATCTATTGTGTGGGAAGTGGACAGGCAAGACCACTGAAAGATTATATCCTCAAAATGGCTGAACTTACCGGAGCACCGGAACCGGGAATCGGGGCAAGACCTTACCCGAAAGGGGCAGTGATGAATCTCTGTGCAGATATTGAATCACTGAACAGAGACACGGGATTTGTTCCTGAATATACATTTGAAGAAGGAATAAAGGAAACCATTGGCTGGCTGAAAGGTCAGACTACAGGAGATACAGAATGAAGAAAAAAATATCGGTGGTGATTCCCACCTATAATGAAGAAGCGAATGTGGTTTCTCTTTCCAAAGCCATTATTGAAGTAATGGAAAGAGATCTCAGTAATTATGACTATGAAATACTTTTTATAGATAATCATTCCAAAGATAATACCAAAGCCCTGCTTCGGGGACTTTGTGCAAATAATAAAAAAATCAAGGCAATCTTTAATGCCAAAAACTTCGGGCAGGCGAGATCACCGGTATATGGTATGAAACAGGCGTATGGTGACTGTGTAGTAAGAATGTGCGCTGATTTTCAGGATCCGGTGGAAATGATACCGAAATTTGTAAAAGAATGGGAAGACGGACACAAGATTGTTATTGGCATAAAAAGTGCCAGCAAAGAGCGTAAGGGTATGTACTGGATCCGTTCCTGTTATTATAAACTGATCAACAAGATCACAGATATTGATCACATTGAACAGTTTACAGGATTTGGCCTTTATGACAGGAAATTTGTTGACGTTGTACGTGACCTTCATGATCCAATGCCGTATCTCAGGGGAATCATTGCGGAACTGGGATTCGATTATAAGGCGATTGAATATACTCAGCCAAAGCGCCGTGCAGGCAAGAGTAAAAATAATTTTTACAGTCTGTATGATTATGCAATGATCGGCATTACATCATATTCCAAGGTGGTAATGCGTCTGGCGACTTTTGCCGGATTTATTATCGGTGGGTTAAGTATGATAGCTGCGATTGTCTATTTGGTGTTGAAACTGATGTACTGGAACCGTTTTTCGGCGGGTGTTGCACCTATGGTGATAGGAATGTTTTTCCTCGGTGCTCTGCAGCTCTTCTTTATAGGTTTCCTGGGAGAATACGTTCTGAGCATCAATACACGTGTCCTTGACAGACCGCTTGTTGTAGAAGAAGAGCGTCTGAATTTCGATGAAGAAGAGTCGGACAGTGAAAAGAAAGCACAGGGGAGAAAAGTATGAATTCAAGATCAGATAAAAAAAAATCCGGCTTTTTTGCAGTAAGAAAAGCGCAGTGGAAATCCATGAAATTATGGAATGGAGATGAACTTTGCAGGCTGGACTGGATCTTAAGTTTGCTGATCCTGGCAGTGCTGTTTGTTACCTGTGTGCATTCTGATGTGAAACTTACCGGAAACCGTTCTTTTCTGATGTATAAACATTTCGCGGATTTTTATGAGGCCAGTTACAGGCAGTCCGGCGGATACTGGGCGAATTATCTTCCGAGCACTTTTATTGCCTATGCAATATGGAACCTGCCGCTGTATCTTACAGGACATGCACCGGAGGCAATACTTACCAACAGCTTTGTGAATATGATGTGGTACAAATTTCTTCCGGTTGTCCTGTATTTTGTGACGGCACAGCTGATGTACAGAATCGGCATGAAACTTGGTTTTGGAGAGAAAAAATCTCTTCTCTGTAAGTTTGCTTTCCTTGTATTTCCAATGGGAGTTTTCAGCCAGTTTATATTCAGTCAGTACGATATTTTTACAGTATTTTTTATGGTCCTGGGGCTGTACCTCTATCTTGAAGGAAAAATATGGCAGTTTGCACTTGCTTTTGGTATGGCCGCAACATTTAAATATCATGCAGTACTTTACTTCCTGGTACTGATCCTTCTCCGGGAAAAAAAGATCCGAAATCTGCTCCGTTATGCGATGATCATGGCAATTCCGCTTATGGTGGAAATCCTTCCAAACCTTGGTTCGGAAGCATTCAGACGGAATGTGTTTGGATTTGGAGCGCTTGATTATGTAAAAAAACCGTTTGCACTTGGCTTTTTCAGCGGCATCAATCTTCTTGCGGCAGTAGCGGCATTTGTGTTTGTGTGGGCATATCAGAAGAAGGTTGAGGAAGAAGAAGCTCTTGCATCATGGGCAATTTTTTTCTGTGTGGCAGTGAGCTTTTCAATCTTCGGATTTTCCACATGGAATCCGCAGTGGATCCTTCTTATGGCGCCGTTCCTTGTGTTGAATATATTTATGAATCAGAATGGAAATCTTCTCCTGATGATCACGAATATTTTCATGGTGGCAATGTATATTTTCTGCAGCCAGAGTATGGTGGATGAAAGAGTTCTTAACGGCGGAATCCTGAAATATCTTCTTAAAGACAGGACATTTGCAGTGCGTATGTGGGATCTTTACAGGTTTCATGACCAGGAACTTCTCTGTACGGCAATGTGGATCGTACTCCTTCTTTATGTAGTGTTCGGACATCCAAGATACCACAAAAACAAAGGCAGCGTTATTTCAAAAGGCCTTATATGGCAGATAAGAACAGCTTTTGTTATCGGAGTTGCAGCCTTTGTAGTTCCAATGTCTGTCTGTGCAGCGGGCGTTTTTCAGGGGAAGGTCGTATTCACAGATAACAGCCGCCAGAATATGGAGATGGATAATATAGTCATGCTGAACAACGACTGTCCGATCGTGCAGGAATTTAAGGCGGACGGAAAAGAACTGTCCAATATAAAAATCCGCACTTATGTGGAATCCGGCGCAGGGCTTTATAATATGAAAGTCACCATCCGGGAAGAAGAATCCGGAGAGGTTATTTATGAAAGTGAAGGCGATACCTATAACCTCACAGAAAACACAGGACTGTATTCATATCTGAGACATTCAGTGGAAGTTGGACCTGGAAAAATCTATCAGCTTGAGATTACCAGTGATGCACCGGAAAACAGCGGAATCGGTTTCTACTGTCTTGATCAGAAAAAGGGAAAAGAACTTCTCTTAAGTCCACAGGAAGATGGAATGGAAGAAAAAAGAAGTCTGCAGATGTGTATTACAGGTGTGGAATGAAAACAACAGGATTTCTGTGAACAGAGAATACAATAACAAATAAGCAGAAAATTATATAAAAATTCTGTAAAGTTGTGTTAATTTTCAGCAATGTGTGTTATAATGGGTTCATGAACAACGAACTCACTAATAATCAGAGAAAGTTGTTTCGGAATACCCAAATAAACAGCAAAGGGGATGGATGTATGAAATTTATAATCAGCGGAAAAAACATCACAGTTTCTGAGGGACTTAGAACAGCAGTGGAGGACAAACTTGGTAAACTGGAAAGGTATTTCACTCCTGACACCGAAGTTGTAGTAACTTTAAGTGTTGAAAAAGAAAGACAGAAAATTGAAGTTACAATCCCGATGAAGGGAAATATTATCCGATCTGAACAGGTAAGCAACGATATGTATGTATCTATCGATCTTGTAGAAGAAGTTATCGAACGTCAGCTTCGGAAATACAAAAATAAAATCGTAGACAAAAAACAGGCTGCGGCCAACTTCCAGAAAGCGTATATCGAAAAAGATTACGAAGATGAAGAGGAAGTGAAAATCATCCGTACGAAGAAATTTGATATCAAACCAATGTATCCGGAAGATGCATGTGTACAGATGGAATTACTCGGACATAGCTTCTTTGTATTCTGCAATGCAGAAACCGATCAGGTTAATGTAGTTTACAAGCGTAAGGGAAACACATACGGACTCATCGAGCCGGAAATCTGAAACAACAATCCCACCCTTCTTCAGAGGGGTGGGATTTGCACCGTCAAAAAGGAATTTTATCATGAATAATAAAAAGAATCTTAAAATGAAACCTGTAGGCAGCGAATATATGGAACAGTACAATGCGCTGCTTCGTTATGTATTTCAGGTAACTGAGCAGGAACTCAGTTCTATAGGCTGGCAGGAGAGAGAAATTATCCGGGCAAAATTTCCAACAATGGAAAAAGCAGATGTTATCGGGTGGTTTGATAATGATACCCTGGTTTCACAGGTAGCTGTCTATCCTATGAAGGTACGAATCTTTAACAGGACATACTCGATGGGTGGACTCACCGGAGTGGGTACTTATCCGGAATATTCCAATATGGGCCTGATGCACAAGCTTCTTGAACAGGCACTGAAAAACATGAAAGCAAGAGGTCAGGATATCTGTTATCTTTATCCATATTCTATTCCATATTACAGAAGAAAAGGCTGGGAAATCATATCTGATAAAATATCCTATGAAATTAAAGACTATCAGCTCCCGAGAAATCATCAGGTTCCGGGAGATGTGCGGCGTGTGAAGACAGAAAGCGATGAGCTGAAAGAGACTTATGAACGCTATGCAATGCGTACGCACGGTGCTATTCTGCGGGATGATCTTGCATGGAATGAATACTGGTTGTGGGATTCTGATGATATCATGGCGGCAGTTTATTATAATGAAAAAAATGAGCCGGATGGATATGTGATTTACTGGATTGCAAATGAAGTATTTCATATCAAGGACATGATCTTTAATAATGAAGATGCACGTACAGGTCTCTGGAATTTTGTTTCTGCACATTTTTCCATGATCAATCAGGTAGAAGGAGATACATATACAGATGAGCCGCTAGCTTTTCTTCTGGAGGATGCCAGCATTAAAGAAGTGATTTCCCCGTATTTTATGGGAAGAATTGTTGACTTTGTTTCATTCGTGGAGAAATATCCTTTTAAACCCAGTGTTCTGGACAGAGAGTGGAAATTTACCCTGATCGATCCGGTTATGGAATGTAATCAGGGAAGCTTTCATCTGACTATTTCGAGGGAGGGCCAGGGTCAGGCTATGCGTATCATGGAACCCTGTGAAGATAAGATCAGTATTCAGACAATGACTACTATGCTTATGGGATATAAACGACCGGAATATCTGGCAAAAATCGGTCGGATCCAGGCAGCAGAGTGGACAATTGATATGCTGGAAGATGCTATAGAGCAGCAGACACCGTACATATCTGATTATTTTTAACATAATATATAGCAAGAATTCTCCTTCCTCTACAGGTTGGAGATGAATTGCATGAAACAATATATGAAAAAAGTGTGATTTATTTATATATTTTGTTTCGGGTGTTGACAAGATAATTAACAAGTGTTATATTACAAATAGAACAAGAAAGGTGGAAGGGATGCGGACTTGATACTGCATCTCTTTTTTCATAGTAAAGCGGAGGTGGCATTATGGCTAAGAGAGATTATTATGAGGTTCTTGGAGTCGGAAGAAACGCCGACGCAAAAGAAATCAAACGTGCATACAGAAAACTTGCCAAAAAATATCATCCGGATATGAATCCGGGAGACAAACAGGCAGAACAGAAATTCAAGGAAGTTACAGAAGCATATAATGTGCTCAGTGACAGCGAGAAAAAGAAACTGTACGATCAGTATGGTTTTGCAGCTTTCGAAGAAGGCTTTGGCGGAGCTGGCTCACATGGCGCAGGTAGCCAGGGCGGATTTGGCGGTTTCGATGGAGGCTTTAACTATAATCAGGGTGGCAATGGAGGTTTCCACGAATATCACTTTGAAGGCGGTAATATGGATGATATGGAAGATATTTTTGGAGATCTGTTTGGAAATATGTTCCATGGACAGAAAAGCAGTGGTTTTGGCGGAAGCGGATTCCACAGTCAGTATGGAAGCAATTTCGGAGGCAGAAATGCCAGTGCAAAAGGCAGTGATCTGAGGTCAGAGGTGAGCGTTAGTCTTGAGGAAGCGGCATTTGGCTGTGAACGTATGATAAGGCTTTCGGATCCGTCAGGCAGCGGCGCAGTTCAGACACTTAAAGTGCACATACCGGCAGGTATCGAAAATGGAAAGAGTATTCGTCTGAAAGGCAAAGGAAATCCGGGATTCAACGGTGGACCGGCGGGTGATCTTTTCCTGAAAGTCAATGTGGCAGAAAAACAGGGATTTGAACGAAAAGGCATGGATATTTATACTACGGTTGAAGTGCCTTTTACAACAGCAGTATTTGGCGGAGAAGCCAGAGTATCGACGTTATATGGTGATGTGATCGTCAGAATACCTGAGGGAACACAGTCCGGCAGAAAAATCCGTCTGAGAGGAAAAGGAATCGTTTCAATGAAAGATTCATCTGTGCACGGAGATCAGTATGCTGTTGTACGGATCAAAGTTCCGGCAGATCTGAGTCCGGAAGCAAAAGCAAAACTGAAAGAATTTCAGAATATATACCAGAATGATCAGAAGAAAAGAAGAGGAAGCGTAGCATAACAACGCTTCCTTTTTCAGTTTTTTCTTATTTTTCCTTAAGACTTTATTAGATTCATGAGAAGATATTGTGAAAAATTTATAAAATGAGATATTTTCGGCATTTTATGGATTGATTATCTGAAATGATAGGGTTATTATAAGGGTCAGAAAAATAATGTTCCAGTAATGTTTTTTCCGGTTTGACCGGAAGTATGGAAAGGTGATATTTTGAATTATCTGAAGAAATCAAAACATTTGTGGATTATTCCGGTGTATGGGATTTTTTATATGTTATCATTTATGCTTATGGAGAAAAGCGATGTAAAGATCCATCTCATTCATTCTCTTGCAGATGACCGGATTCCATTTTGTCAGTATTTTATTATTCCCTATGTTCTGTGGTATTTTTTCCTGATCGGGACAGTTATTTATTTTGCGTTGTTCTGCCCGAGCAAAAAGGAATATTATCAGTATCTGGGAACGCTGGGAATTGGTATGACGTTATTCCTTCTGATTTCCTATATTTATCCGAATGGACAGAACATGAGACCCGACCTGACCGGTGATGGTATATTTATCAGTGCAATACGTTTCCTGTACAAAATAGATACGCCTACGAATATTTTTCCAAGTATGCATGTATTTAATGCAACTGCAAGCTGTGTGGCATTGTTCCAGAATGAGAGATGCCGCAGAAACAGGATTTTTACAGTTGCACAGATTGTTCTTACAGTATCGATCGTATTGTCCACAATGTTCCTGAAACAGCACAGTGTTGCTGATGTTATGACAGCTCTTATATTGAATATTCTGTGCTATCAGCTGTTTTACAGGATCATTCCTGCAAGACGGGCGAAACTGGAAAAGATTCTCACGCGAAAAGAAATATTTACAGTGCCGAATCTGCTCAGCAGTCTCAGGCTTTGTCTGGCAATTGCATTTCTCGGAATCTGTCAGAGATATGGTTTCAGAGAAAACAGAAGCCTTCTTGTAATGATTATTCTTGTAGCAGCGGTAACTGATCTGGCTGATGGAAAAATTGCAAGAACATTTCACCAGGTAAGTAAAGTTGGAAGGGCACTGGATCCTCTTGCGGATAAGGCAATGCAGGGTGTAATGATCGCCTGCCTGATGCCTTATTATCCGCTTGCCGAGCTTGTTCTTCTTCTGCTTTTTGTGAAAGAACTGATGACTATGGCAGCTGGCTGGAAGGTCATCATGGAAACAGAGGCTGACCTTGAGGCACAGTGGCACGGTAAACTGAATACGGTAGTTACTTATATTGTTGTATTGATCCTGACGGCAGGAGCAAGACTTCCATATTCCACAGCAAATGTACTGATTGGAGCGTGCGCGGTGTGCATGATCATGTCTTTTGTTATGTATATGTCAGACTTTCGCAGGATACTTGCTGCAAATGGTCTGGTGAGAAGCAGTGTTCAGAGCAGATATGACGGTGGATGGATGCAATGATCTACCGGAGTTCCTGAATCTGGTCAAGAAGTTCCTGACGTCTGTTCTGGAACTGTAATCTGTCACAGTGGCGGAAATATGCATCACAGCCACAGTCACTGATAAATTTTACAGCAGCAGTATTTCGTGAAAGATCTGCCGTGAGGAAAAGAAGTTCCGGTCCGTTACCGAAGGCATTTTCTATAAAATCAAATCCGAGTTCCAGAGCGTGAGAAGTTCTGGATTCCTGATCCTGTTGGATCAGCAGATATTTATTCTGTTGATCCAGCAGGATTTTTTTTATGGAATCAGGAGTACACAGATGGGCCTGGCGTATTTTGTATATGCATTTGTTCAGAATTTGTATCAGCTGCCCGGAGATTTTTTCCTCTGACGGAGAAATAAGGCTCTTTTCCTGCTGTATCTGAAGGGCATGTTTCCGGGCATTGGTAAACTGTTCCAGAGTTTCTCCACGGTCAAGGGCAGAAGAAACCTGCGCTGTAAGTTCTGAGAACTGTCTGTTAAACTGTTCATTACTTATGTACTCAGAAAAATATGTGTTTAATCCTTCCAGTATCAGCCCGCAGACAGTGATGCGTTCATCGGAAGAGGCATTGCGGGAAAGCTGGATACAAGTTCTGGCAGTATCCGGATCCAGTTGTCCTGATAAGAGCTCTGTAATATGATAATCCTGCTGATAACGGGCATACAAGCCATAATACGCAGCAAAATCTTCCGCAATTTCAGAATCCTGAATATACTGAAGGATCAGATCTTTTGTGACAGGGTACTGTAAATTTTCGTAGCCATACAGGATTGAAGAAAGATCTTCCCATCCTCTTGCAGTTGCAAAATATAGCTGACCGGAATGATTTTTCATGTGATAAAAATACTGTGGTTTCAGACTCAGATAAGACAAAATGACAGGGTGAATATCATGGCTGTAGGCATATTCCTTCCAGATATTCAGGTCCGGTTCTACATCAATTCTTTTTATACGGTCGAGGGTTACGATATCAAACTCTCTTGCTGAAGGGTTATATTCAGGAGGATTTCCGGCAGCAACAATAATCCAGCCTTCCGGAACAGAATGAGTGCCAAATTTTTTGTTCTGAAGAAACTGCAGCATGGTTGGAACCAGTGTTTCAGAAACGCAGTTAATCTCATCAATAAAAAGGATTCCTTCTTTGAATGCATTCTTTTCAATGGATTCATATACAGAAGCAATAATTTCACTCATAGTATATTCTGTGACGGAATATTCTTTTCCCTGATAATTTTTGTGGCTGATAACCGGGAGACCAACTGCACTCTGGCGTGTGTGATGAGTAATGGTATAGGCAACAAGACCAATACCGCATTCTTCGGCAATCTGTTCCATAATGGCAGTTTTTCCGATACCCGGAGGTCCGATAAGAAGGACAGGGCGCTGGCGCACAGAAGGAAGAAGGTAATGACCGTTATGGTCTTTTTGAGTATAAATATGGACTGTTCGCATGATTTCTGTTTTTACATCTTTTATATTCATGAGTTTTTCTCCATTTTCGAATCCAAGGTAAGCCTGATCGCCCAGTCAGGAACTTTCTGGTGTGATTTTTTTTCATTATAAAATACAAAGGCAGTTCGATAGTCTGTAGGATTTTCCGGGTAAATACCGTCACCATCTGTAAAATAAAGAAGGCCTTTCAGTTTCTTGAGCTTTCTGTCTGAACGAAGTTTTTCAACATACTGAAAAACCGGGCGGAAGTCTGTGCCGCCTCTTCCGTGTATGCTGAGATTTTTCATATAATTTTTCCAGTCGTTTTCGCAGGTTATATGTGTTACTTCCTGTATAAAACTGTCGCACTGGATGATATAAACATTCATTTTGCGGAAAAAATTTTCGTGGTTGCTTAGAATGCCATAGGTTTCTTCCATAAACCTGCGGACTGTTTCTACAGAGCAGGAACCGGAAGTATCAATAGCGATAACAAGCTCCTCAAGCCGGTTGACTTCTTTATATTCCAGATACTCTATGAGCGGTATGTTTCCATAATGTTCAAGACCATAAAGGTACGGAATGTAATCAAAGCTGGCAGTGTCGGTCTGAAGTTCTTCTCCAGGATGTGCAAAAGCCTTCAGAAAATGCGTGAAATCGTGAGTTTCCGGATCAGAGACAGAAAGTTCGTATTCCTGATCACCGGGGGAGGTTCCACGGCTGTTTTTTCCATAACTTCCTGATCCGGAGGAGGCAGAAAGTGAATGCAGGGTCAGAGAAATTTCAGAGAGAAGATCATCAGTGGGAACGGGGTTCCAGAACTGGTGATCGTCCCAGAAAGTGGAGAAACTGGTTTCTTCCTGTCCTGAAGTTTCTGTATATTTTCTGTAGAATTCATCTGGTGAAGCAGGTGGATATTTATGCTGAAAAAACTGTTCGACTGCAGTGTCACAGGCGGTTTTCCACTGTAACCGGTCAGATGGCTGTTCTATGACAAGGTGCAGAAAAAGACAGTGACAGAGTGTGTGCAGCAGAAAATATTCCAGTTCCTCCGGTGTATTTTTGTATGTATGAATGATAAAATCCGGGCAAAAATAAATGACAGAACCATCCGTTCCTGCTGTCTTAGTTTGTGAAGATTCCTGAAAAGAAAAATGCCACAGGAGATTTCGCAGGTGAGGATATTTTACGGAAAGCTGTTCCCGTGACAGATCCCAGATATCTTTATACAATGAGCCAGAAGAACTGTGCTTTGGAGATACCGGAACGTTATGTTTTTGCTGCAGGAACCAGACAAGGATTTCCAGATGCCCTGTATGGGAAGCTTCTGTGATAAAAGCATCCAGAAGCTGAGGCGTAAGTGTGGAAGTACTGCAGAGTTCTTTTATTTCTGCGAGATTTCCTGTCCGGATCAGCTGTATTACAGCAGGACGGAAACGCAGCTTCTGTTGATTCATGAATGCCTCCTTTCTGGATATGAGCAAGCTCACTTGGTCAAAATCCATTCCAAATCATCTTCGGTGATGAGATTTTGTCCCGTATGTCTCGGGATATTACCTGTGAACAGTTACCTTTTAACCCTTGGTATCAGTGTAACATTTCCAGACCTGTTGTCAATAAAAGAGAAATAGGATATAATGATGGAAGTAAAAAAAATAAAAACGGCAATAAAAACAGCTAAGATAAATTATATGGAGGGTTACATGGAAAACGTATTTATTATGGATCATCCGCTGATCCAGCACAAAATTTCAATGCTTAGAAACAAAGATACAGGAACAAACGAATTCCGTAAACTGATCGAAGAGATTGCTGTACTTATGGGATTTGAGGCACTGAGAGATCTTCCAACAGAAGATGTAGAAGTTGAGACACCGATTGAAACATGTATGACACCAATGATTTCAGGAAAAAAACTGGCAGTTGTTCCGGTTCTCCGTGCTGGTCTTGGTATGGTGAACGGGATTACCACACTTGTACCATCCGCAAAAATCGGACATATTGGTCTTTACAGAGATCCTGTAACACATGAACCCCACGAATATTATTGCAAACTGCCTGACCCGATCGACCAGAGACTGATCGTACTGACTGATCCGATGCTTGCAACAGGCGGATCCGCAATTGCAGCTGTTGATTTTATCAAGAAACACGGCGGCAAAAACATCAAATGTATGTTTATCATTGCTGCTCCGGAAGGTCTGGAAAAACTCCGAAAGGCTCATCCGGATGTACAGATTTACATCGGACATCTTGACCGTGAACTGAACGAAAATGCGTATATATGCCCTGGACTTGGAGATGCAGGTGACCGTATTTTCGGTACAAAATAATTATCTCAATCGGAGGTAATACACCAATGACAAAAAAACAGCTGGCGCTGGAAGTTATAGACAGACTGAAAAAAGAATATCCGGATGCAGATTGTACGCTGGATTATGATCAGGCGTGGAAACTGCTTGTCAGCGTGCGGCTGGCGGCACAGTGTACAGACGCAAGAGTGAATGTTGTAGTAGAAGATCTATATGCAAAATATCCGGATGTTGCATCACTGGCAAAAGCAGAACCAGAGGAAATTGAAGCAATCGTACGGCCATGCGGACTTGGCAAAAGCAAGGCGCGGGATATCAGTGCCTGTATGAGGATTCTTCATGAACAGTATCATGATAATATTCCAACAACATTTGAAGAACTTCTGAAACTTCCAGGGGTTGGACGCAAGAGTGCAAATCTGATCATGGGAGATGTATTTGGAAAACCGGCAATTGTCACAGATACTCATTGTATTCGTCTCAGTAACCGTATTGGTCTTGTGGATAATGTGAAAGATCCACGTAAAGTTGAGATGGCATTGTGGAAAATTATTCCGCCTGAAGAGGGAAGTGACTTCTGCCACCGTCTTGTATATCATGGAAGAGAAGTCTGCACAGCAAGAACCAGTCCGCATTGTGAGCGATGCTGCCTGGAAGATATCTGTCAGAAGAATATATAAGATGGCAGAGCCGGAAACTTTGAACAGTTACAAAATAATAATTCCCTGTGACTCCCCGTTTTATGACGGGGAGTTGCACATTATCAGGAGAAAATATATGAAATATGCAATTATAGGAGCCGGGGGAACCGGCGGCACACTTGGCTTTTATCTCACAAAAGCGGGAAAAGATGTAACACTGATCGCAAGGGGAAAACATCTTGAAGCAATACAGAAAAACGGACTTACCATGGAACGGCTCTGGGATAAAAACACAGAGACCCTCTCTGTGAAAGCCAGCAGCGAAGAGGAATATCAGGAAACGCCGGATGTTGTACTTCTCTGCGTAAAAGGTTATTCAGTAGAGTCTACAATACCGCTGATAAAGAAAATAGCAGGAAAAGATACGGTGGTTATTCCGATTCTTAATATTTACGGAACCGGGGGAAAACTTCAGAAACAGCTTCCGGAGCTGACTGTCACAGATGGCTGTATTTATGTATCTGCAAACATAAAAGAGCCGGGAGTACTTCTCCAGCATGGCAGTATTCTTCGGGTTGTCTTTGGTACACGGACACCGGAAGAAGAAACAGAAAAGATGCATGAGATTGCAGCAGATATGAAGTCGGATGATATTACAGTAATTTTATCTGATGATATAAAAAGAGATGCGATGACTAAATTTTCCTACGTTTCACCAGCTGGAACAGCCGGTTTATACTGCAATGCAGTAGCGGGAGATTTCCAGAAAGAGGGAGAATCAAGGGAAGTCTTTAAGGAACTTATCAGGGAGATTGTTGCTTTATCCCATGGAATGGGAATTGAATTTCAGGAAGATCTCGTAGAAAGAAATATGAAAATTTTATCCGATCTGCCGCCAGAAACAACCACTTCCATGCAGAGGGATGTACTGGCACATCATCAGTCCGAAATGGATGGCCTTGTATATGAAGTTGTACGTCTCGGCAGGAAGTACGGCGTTTCACTGCCGACATATGAAAAAGCAGCAAAGTATTTCAGGGAGCACGTTGAACAGTGAAGTATATAGCAGATCTGCACATTCATTCTCATTATTCAATGGCGACAAGCAAAGATCTTGTGCCTGAGAAACTGGATCTCTGGGCGCGAAAAAAAGGAATTGCCCTTGCAGGTACAGGAGATCTCACACATGAAGGCTGGCGCAGAGAATTATATGAAAAGCTTGAAAAAAAAGAAAACGGTTTTTATCAGCTGAAGAAGGAATACCGGGAATCAGGAAGTGGAAAATGGACAGATGCATATCCACAGTTTGTGGTTACAGGAGAGATCAGTTCCATTTACAAAAAGAACGGAAAAACAAGAAAAGTTCACAATGTGGTTATCTTTCCTGATCTTGAGTCAGCAGAAAAACTTGCCGCCAAATTGGAAAAAATAGGAAATATTCATGCAGACGGCAGACCAATACTGAAACTGGACTGCAGGGATCTTGTGGAAATGGTGAAGGATTCCTGTGAAAAGGGAATGGTAATCCCAGCTCATATCTGGACACCGCATTTTTCTGTATTTGGACAGAGATCAGGATTTGATTCGCTGGAAGAATGTTTTGAAGATATGACTCCGTATATTCATGCTCTGGAAACAGGACTTTCCTCTGATCCGGATATGAACAGAACCTGGTCTGCCCTTGATGAATATCAGCTTGTATCCAGTTCCGATGCACATTCACCATCTAAGCTGGGAAGAGAAGCTACACTTTATGAAAGTGAGTTTTCTTATGACGGACTGAGAAATGCAATTGAAACAGGAGAGGGCCTGGCAGGGACAATTGAGTTTTACCCGGAAGAAGGCAAGTATTATGATGACGGACACAGAAAGTGCCATTTCTGTGCTGCACCGGATCAGGCAGTGAGCCTGAATAATATATGCCCTGTCTGCGGTAAAAAAATGACTATGGGAGTAAACCACAGAATTTATGAACTGGCAGACAGGAAACAGGAAACAGAACACCGTAAAGATTATTTCGAAAGCCTTGTCCCGCTTCCGGAGATCATTTCCGAAGTGACAGGTGTGTCCACTTCAAGCAAAAAGGTAAATGGCATTTATGAAAAAATGCTGGAAGAATTTGGAAGTGAATTTGATATCCTGAGGCGGATTTCTCTTGCAGAAATCCAGAAGGCAGCAGGTGAGAAGATCACAGAAGGAATCCGGAATTTAAGGGAGGGAAATGTGACACGCATACCGGGATATGACGGTGAGTTCGGGAAGATACGGGTGTTGTGAAGAAAAAATATAAAGCACCTGCATCGAAAAATAATAAAATCAATTAATCCGATGCCTAAATTGGCATATATTAAAAAATTTTGCATCGAAAAAAGGGAAAAATATCCAAATCGATGTTCAAATCTCAATATATGGCGAAATTCGGCATCGAGAACAAGAAAAATTGATTAAATCGATGTCAAATATTTATAACAGACAAAATTACAGCATTGATATGAATTTTGTCCATAGGCAAAAGGCAGAAATCGTATGGATTTCTGCCTTTCATTATAGGAATTTATCTGTGGTAAAAAAAGGGAGATTAGTTAATGTCAGCTTTTGATATCAGCATTTGGTGAAATACATGGAAATACCCTGTCCACCGCCGATGCACATGCTGATCATTGCATCTTTCTTGTCTGTCCTCATTAATTCATAGAGAACTTTTACGGTAAGGACGCAGCCTGTTGCACCGATTGGATGTCCGATGGAGATACCGCCGCCGTAGATGTTGACTTTGTCTTTATCAAGACCAAGGTCTCTTCTTACAGCATAAGCCTGGCTGGCAAATGCTTCGTTAATCTCGAACATGTCGATATCTTTCAGGTCAAGACCAAGTTTCTTGGCCAGTTTTTCGCTGGAGAATTTCGGAGAGTAGCCCATCAGTTCAGCATCAAAACCTGCAACTGCGAAATCAACGATTTTCAGTTTTGGTGTAACACCAAGTTCTTTGGCTTTGTCTGCAGACATAATAACAACTGCAGCAGCGCCATCGTTGAGGCTGGAAGAGTTGCCGGCGGTAACAGTTCCGCCTTTTACGAAGCATGGACGGAGTTTTGCCAGTTTTTCAAGGGTCTGGCCTTCTCTTGGACCTTCATCTGTATCAAAAACAGTTACATTACCTTTGCGGTCTTTTAATTCAACAGGGAGAATTTCATCTTTAAATTTTCCTGCTTTGATAGCTGCTACGGCACGCTGATGACTTTCCAGAGCAAATTCGTCCTGCTCTTCTCTTGTTACGTTGTATTTCGTTGCCACGTTTTCTGCAGTTACACCGTTATGGTTTCCATCCAATGGCCAGGTCAGGATATCGATGACTCCATCCTCGAATACTTTGTGTCCCATACGCGCACCCCAGCGGGCATCTTTTACATAATACGGAAGCTGAGAAATATTTTCTGCACCTCCGGCAACTACTACATCAGCCTGTCCTGTCTGAATTTCCATAACAGCGTCAGCAATGGACTGTAAGGAAGAACCACACTGTCTGTTTACAGAATAAGCGGTTGTTTCTTTGGGCATGCCGGCTTTCAGGCTGATCGCTCTTGCTACAAATCCGTTTTCTGCAATCTGTCCAACCTGTCCGATAATAACTTCATCAACGTCTGCAGGCTGGATTCCTGCACGGTTAACAGCTTCTTTTACAACCATAGCACCCATATCAATGGCAGAAACACCTTTCAGGCTTCCACCGTAACTTCCTACAGGGAGACGTACACCACTTACAATTACTACATCTTTCATTACTCTTTTTCCTCCATATTTGTGATAAAATTCAGTCTGAATCAGTTTTATTAAACGATCATTCCGCCGCCAACGTTGATAACTTCAGAAGTGATATAAGCAGCTTCGTCAGATGCAAGGAAAGCAACCATGTTTCCAACATCAGAAGGTTTACCTGCATATCCCATAGGAATTCTCTGCATCATGCTGTCCCATGCAGCGCCGTCATTTACTTCTTTCAGTTTAAGAGTCATATCTGTTTCGATGAAACCAGGGCAGATAACATTGCAGGTAATGCCTTTGCGTGCGCTTTCACGTGCAGCAGTTTTTGTAAGACCCACAACACCTGCTTTTGCAGCAGCATAGTTAGCCTGACCGATATTTCCAAGCCAGCTTCCGGAAGAGATGTTGATGATACGTCCGCTTCCCTGTGCACGCATATGTTTCAATGCTTCCTGTGTTCCGAAGAATACACCTGTAAGGTCTACGTCGATTACCATCTGCCAGTTTTCTACAGGCATTTTGTGGAGCATACCGTCACGGTTGATTCCTGCGTTGTTTACCATGATATCCAGAGTTCCATATGTGTCGATGGCGTATTTTATCAGAGCCTGTACTTCTTCCTGTTTGGAAACATTTACTGCGAAAGCAGAAGCAGTGCCGCCTTTTGCCACGATCTCTGCAACTGTATCATCTGCTGCAGCCATGTCTGCGATAACTACTTTGGCGCCTTCTTCAGCAAGTTTCATTGCGATTCCTTTTCCAAGGCCACGTCCGGAACCGGTTATGATTGCTACTTTGTCTTTTAATCTCATGATAATCCTCCTTGAATAATCCTTTATTTATATTGAATTTTTAATGGTTACGAATAAGATCTTTTAGTCCATATGGAATTGCTTCTGAGAAGATCGCCGGATTCATTTCTTTCAGATTTTCGCTTATGACAGGTTTGAATTCCATCAGGTCAAGAATCTGAGTCTGAAGATCAATTCCAGGTGCAATTTCTGTAAGTACAAGTCCCTCAGGACGGAGTTCAAATACAGCACGCTCTGTAACGTAGTGCATTTTCTGCCGCTTTTCTCTTGCAATCTTTCCGTTGTAGGAAATCTGCTGTACTTTATTTACAAATTTGATGAGGCTGCCTTCTTTGTTAATGTGGAGATGTCCGTCTTCAAAAGAGCAGTCGAGTCCTTTTCCTGTGAAGGAAGAGCAGAAGACAACATGTTTGGCATTTGTTGTGATATCAATAAAACCACCGGCGCCTGTAGGATTCGGGCCAAGTTTTGTTGCGTTAACATTTCCGTCAGGATCAATTTCGCCTGCGCCCATGTAGGTCACGTCTACACCAGCACCGTTGTAATAGTCAAACTGGTCATCGTGCCTTAATAATGCAAAGTTGTTTTTGGCGATACCAAAATCAACACCGCCCATAGGAATACCGCCGTAAATACCGGATTCTACGGTAACAGTAACGTCATCACCGACACCTTCTTCAGAAATGATAGGTCCTACAACATCATTCGGAATACCGGTTCCGACATTCAGAACATCATCTACATGAAGTTCCATCAGGGCACGGCGTCCGATAACTTTACGAAGATTCATAGGAAGGGCGTCAGAATCAGAAACGGGTACTTTAATATCTCCACAATATGCAGGATCAAAAGCAAAACTGTGCGTCTGACGATGATCTTCCTCCGGATTCGGACACATAACAACTGCATCAATAAAGATTCCCGGAACAGTAACACGTTTACAGTGAAGAGAACCGGCTTTTACTTTGTATTTGGCCTGGGCGATAACCTTGCCGCCGAATTTCTTGCAGGCCATAACAGCGGAGAATACTTCCAGCTGCATAGCTTCTTCATCTGTAGTAAGGTTTCCCATTTCATCTACGTAAGTTCCACGGATAATACAGTAGTCAAGCGGAATCGGTTTATAACGCATGTATTCTTCACCGTCGATCGTGACAACATCAACAATGTCAGGTGCATCTTTTGTGATGGCATTCATTTTTCCACCATCAATACGGGGATCAATGAAAGTTCCAAGTCCTACTTTTGTGATTTTTCCAGGTTCACCACCAGCCATGCTTCGATACAACTGTGCAAACTGCCCCTGTGGGATGCAGTAGGCAAGAATTTTATTTTCTGCAATAAGCTTCATCATACGTGGCTGTAATCCCCAGTGACCACCAATGATGCGGTGCAGCATTCCCTCATGTGAAAAATGCTGAATACCTCTGTCTCGATCGCTTTGTCCACAGGAATGAACCAGTGTAAGATGATTTGGACTTCCTGTTTCGAGAAAACGATTTTCGATGGCTTTTAGAATAGTTTCAGATGCGGAAACCAGAGTCATACCTATTGTTGCGATGGTACTGTCGTCTTTTATCATAGCTGCGGCTTCTTCACCGGTTAAAAATTTTGGCTTTTTCATAGTGCCCTCCTGTCTTATTTATTGATTTTGACTCGTAGCTGTGAGGTTACTGAACAGTTACGAACATTTTTCGAATAGCACGTTTATTTACCTTTCCGTTAGGCGTAAGTGGAATTTCATCAGTGATAAGTATCCGCTTCGGGATTTTGTATTTTGCAATTTTTTTGTGGAGCAGTGCCTGGATCTTCGCTTCGTCCAGATTGCTTCCAGGATCAAGCTTCACAAGAGCTGCTGCGACTTCACCGTAAACTTCGTCCGGAATACCTACAACGGCTGCTTCATTTACACCTTCCAGTTTATAAATCTCATTTTCTACATCAAAGCTGCAGATTTTTTCTCCGCCGCGGTTGATCATGTCTTTTTTTCGGTCTACTACGAACAGATAACCTTCTTCATTGAAATATCCCAGATCACCGGTTCCGAGCCACCCGTCTTTCAGGGAAGGAGTATCTATTTTATAATAAGAAGTAAGAACTACATTACCGTAGATCCATATCTCGCCAATCTCGCCGTCTTTCAGCGGATTTCCGTTATCATCACGGATTTCGAAAACAGTTCCTGGAACTGGAAATCCGGAAGATCCAATGTAAGGACTGGTACTTGCATCACCTGGGAAAATAGTAGCCGGAGATGTGGTTTCCGTGAGTCCGTACACTGTATGAAATACAGAATGTGGAAGCCAGTTATGTATGGCTGTCAGTTTTTCTTTTGGCATATTGCTGCTTCCGCATGCGAACTGTTTCAGCGTTGGAAGAGACGGAAAAGAATCCTTTTCTTCCAGAAGCATGGAAAATACTGTAGGCGATGCGTGCAGAAACGTAACATTATGATCTTTTACACACTGAAGTACCCGCTTTGCGTTGAAAATTTTGTGCAGATACAGGGTTCCTCCGCAGTGTACAAACAGACCAAGGAGCGCAACCATTCCTGTAACATGATAAATGGGAATAGGAATCACAGAAACATCATCGCTTGTGATGTTCAGGATTTTCTGATAAGTGGTCACGGCGTTCATAATATTGTAGTTTTTGATTACGACACCCTTGCTCTGAGAAGTTGTGCCTGAAGTGAACATGATGATCGCATCATCAAAAGGATCATTGAATACAGGACTTTCACTGTCAGACTGATAAGCTTCCAGTCCGTAACCTTTTTCAATATCGGAACAGGCAATACGGTGAATGCCCTGAGTTTCAAATTCTTCAAACCAGCCATAAAAGTCCTGATCACAGATAATACAGCTCACGTCGGCTTTTTCTATCAGAGAATCGACTTCCTGTTTTTTATATTTGCTTGGAAGAGGAACGGTTACGGCTCCAAGTTTTAATAATGCGAGAAAAGCTACGCAGAATTCCAGACAGTTGTACATCATCAGAGCAACGTGGCTGTTTCTTTTAATGTGAAGTTCCTGATGAAGATAAGAAGCAAAAGCATCTGTCTTTGCCAGCAATTCTGTATAAGTACAGGGGCGATCGTAGTTATCTACGATTGCTGTTTTGTCTGGAAAGGAATTTGCTGTGTTGCGCAGGGTTTCGTAAAGACTGCTAACTGTATTTGAGTATAAAGAAACAGTTCTGTTAAAAACCGGCAACATTGTGTCTGTCATATCATATGAAAAGATACCTTTCCATAAATCGTTTCCGGAATGCATAGGCGCCTCCTTTGAGAAATCGGTTTCGTTATATGAGTTATATTATTGCATTGGGAAAATAAAGTCAATCTGTAGAATTGCACGAAAATAAAAACAAAAATTAGTAAAAAATAACAAAGTAAATAAAAAAGACAAAATGATAGTTGATTTCTATGTGCGAAACGACTATAATCACATTATCAACAAACGAAAACGCTTTCTGCCAAAAAAAAGAAATCATGAATCTCAATATGAAAACGTTATCTGAAAAAGAAGGGAGGATACGAGTAGATATGGAACTTGACTTAACAGGTAAAAAAGCCATTGTAACAGGTGGTGGACGTGGATTATGCAGAAGTATTGCGGAAGCATTACATGATTCAGGTGCCGAAGTTATTCTGGTTGGCAGTTCTGGATCAGCAGTGCAGGCAGCGGAAGAAATGAATGTACATGGTGCAAATGTATATGCAGTAACAGGAAATCTCGGAGACAGACAGGAAATTACATCTATATTTAATAAATGTATGGAACTGTTTGATGGAAGAATAGATATTCTTGTTAATGGTGCAGGGGTTCAGTTCCGCAGTGATGCAGTTGATTTTCCGGCTGAAGAGTGGGAACGTGTATTATCCATTAATCTGAGTGCAGTGTTCTATTTATCACAGATGGTTGGAAGGGTAATGATTGAACATAAATATGGGAAAATTATCAACATTGCCTCTATGACTTCTTTTTTTGGTAGTGAACGTATTCCGGCATATACCGCATCAAAAGCAGGAATTGCTCAGCTGACCAAAGCTCTTTCAAATGAATGGGCGAGATCAGGTGTAAATGTAAATGCGATAGCACCTGGTTATATGGCAACAAAACTTACGCAGGATATAAAAGAGAAAAATCCGAAACAGTATCAGGAAATAACTTCCAGGATTCCCGCAGGCAGATGGGGAACTGGTGATGATCTGAAAGGTCTGGCTGTATTTCTGGCTTCTGATGCATCAGCGTACATTTCTGGGGCAGTCATTCCAGTCGATGGAGGGTATTTAGGAAAATAAGGAGGGAAAACTGTAATGAATACTGGAATTTTAATACAGGCGATTGTCAACGGTATCATGGTTGGCGGAATTTATGCCATGATCGGTATGAGCCTTAATATGATTTTCGGTGTTATGAAAATCGTTAACTTCTGTCAGGGTGAACTTTTGATGGTAAGTATGTATATTACATATCTGTTTTACTCTGAACTTGGTATAGAACCATTTATAGCGATTCCGCTGGTTGCAGTGATTATGTTTGCACTGGGTGCTCTGATCCAGTCCACACTGATCACAAGATCTATTAAAGAGGATGGAGACCAAAACGTACTCTTCCTTACCTGCTGTCTTGGAATTTTTCTTTCAAATACAGCATTGTTACTTTTTAAATCAGATTACCGTACAGCTGAGAGTGTTTTCTCAAACAAAATTGTTACTATCGGAAATATGAATATTAGTGTACCGAAATTACTTGGTTTTGTAGTTCTCTGTATCACAACAGTTCTTATTTTCCTTATGCTGTATCATACAAAAATCGGTAAACAGATTCGTGCAACATCTCAGAATGCTATTGGTGCACAGGTAACTGGTATCAAAACAAAAGTTGTTTATGCATGTACATATGGCCTTGGCGCAGCAATTGCAGGTATTGCAGGTGCATGTCTGATGTCATACTATTATGTATATCCGGCAGTTGGTAATATCTACGGAACCCGTTCATTTATCGTTGTAACTATGGGTGGTCTTGGAAGCGTTGTAGGTGCTTTCTTCGGTGGAATTGGTCTTGGAATCATGGAAACAGTTGGTTCAGCAGTAGTTGGTGCAGCTTTTAAGGATACTCTGGTATTCATAGTATTCATTTTGATTTTGGTAGTAAAAGAAAATCTGAATATTAAAAAGAGAAAGGGGTAAGTGAGATGAAAAGGAAATTTGGAATCCGTCAGATATTAGTGCTTGCATTAATTCTGATATGTGCAATCGTTCCGAGTTTTGTAAAAACACCATATATGTTGGGTATTTTTGTAACTACTTTCTATATTGGCTGTGGAACTCTGGCATGGAGCGTACTTGGAAGCCTTACCGGCGAAGTTTCTCTTGGACATGCAGGTTTTATGGGACTTGGTGCTTATATAGGAGCGCTTCTTATGAATAACCACCACATTACACCGTGGGTTGGAATGATTATCGCATTTGTATTTGTAGGACTTCTGGCAGCCTGCCTTCTGGCTCCGTGTTTTGTCCTTTCTGGTTCTTATTTTACACTTGTAACAATTGCATTTTCAGAGGCATTCAGAAATCTTTTTACAAACTGGGATTATGCAGGAAAAGGACAAGGTATCCTGGTTCCTCTGAAAGAACAGGGAATATATAGTATGCGTTGGGCATCAAAAATTCCATACTATTATATAGCGCTGATCATGTTTGTTCTGTTTTATATTATTCTTCGCAAGATTGACAAATCAAAACTCGGATATGCATTAAAGACTATCAGAGAAGATGAAGAAACTGCAAATGCAGTAGGAATTAATCCTTTTAAATACAAATTCATTGCTACATTCATCAGTGCAGGTCTTATCGCAGTAGTTGGTGTATTTTATGCAAACTATATCGGATATATCAATCCTGATATTATGAAACAGTCACAGGCACTGAACTATGTAATGCCAGCTATCATCGGTGGAATCGGAAGTATTACAGGACCTCTTTTAGGTGCAATTATTCTGACACCTTTATCAGAATTTCTGAATGCATCTCTTTCCAGTATCGCAGGTGGATTAAACCTGGTTGTTTATGCAGTGATCGTAATTGCAGTTATTGTTTTCCGTCCAACAGGTATTATGGGCTGGTATGATCACAGCAAATTTAAGAAAAATGTTAATGCAAAATTAGACGCTGTTGACGCAAAACTGTTTGGAAAGAGGGGGTGAGAAGATGGCAGAACTATTGGAGATCAAAAACCTTTCAAAAAACTTCCACGGACTGAAAGCGGTAAGTGATGTAAGTTTTACTGTAGAAAAAGGCAGTATTACAGGAATGATCGGAAGTAATGGTGCAGGAAAAACAACTGTATTTAATATGATCAGTGGTGTTCTGACACCTTCCAGCGGTTCCATTATTTATCAGGGAAAAGATATTACCGGAACAAAAGCATGTAAATATACCGGAATGGGAATTGCAAGAACTTTCCAGATTATGAAGCCACTGAGAAATATGACAGTTCTTGATAATGTTGTTTCCGGTGCTATTTTCGGAAGAAAACATCTCGGAACAGCAGAAGCAAGAGAATATGCAGCAGAAATTCTTGAATTTACAGGACTATACGACAAAAAAGATCTTTATCCAAAGGATATGGGTACTCCGTATAAGAAACGTCTGGAAGTAGCCAGAGCTCTGGCTACAGATCCGGAACTCCTTCTTCTTGACGAAGTTATGGCAGGTCTGAATCCTACAGAAACAGATGAAGCTGTAGAACTGTTCAGAAAGATCAATGATCAGGGAACAACAATCCTTCTGATCGAACATATCATGCGAGCTGTTGCAAATCTTTGCCAGAAAGTTGTTGTTATGCATCATGGTGAAAAAATAACCGAGGGTACACCTGAACAGGTTATGAACGATCCATACGTAATTGAGATATACCTTGGAAAGGAGGAAGACTGATGGCTGAAAATTATTTCCAGGTAGATAAGATCAGCGTTAAATATGGTGATATTCAGGTTCTGTGGGATATCAGTTTTGAGGCTGCAAAAGGTGAAATTATTGCGCTGGTAGGAAGTAATGGCGCCGGAAAAAGCACAGCAGTAAAAGCTACCAGCGGACTTGTAAAAACATGCGGGGGAAAGATTACATTTGATGGTCAGGACGTTACGGGCGGAAATTGCAGAAGTTTTATCGACCACGGCATTATACTCTGTCCTGAAGGTAGACAGCTTTTTCCACAGATGACAGTATATGAAAATCTGGAGATGGGTGCCTGCAGTAAAGAAGCAGAGGCAAAGAAAAAAGATACGATCGAAAAGATTTATACATGGTTTCCGAAACTAAAAGAAAGATCCAAACAGCTGGCTGGAACTTTGTCAGGTGGCGAACAGCAGATGGTTGCCTTTTCAAGGGGTATGATGGGGTTACCTAAATTGTTAATGATGGACGAACCGTCACTTGGTCTTGCGCCTACGATCGTAGATGATATTTTCAAAATCGCAAAACGTGTTGCAAACGAATCAGGCCTTACGATCGTGCTTGTTGAACAGGATGTAAGAAAAGCACTTAAATTGGCGAACAGAGGCTATGTACTTGAAAATGGTGTTATCAACATCAAGGGAACGGCAGAAGAACTGCTGAACAATGATGAAGTAAAGAAGGCATATCTGGGAATTTAAAAATTTAATATGTATTTTACCCGGAATTGGGCCGGGCGAAAATAAAAAAATGGAGGGTTTTTATATGAAGAAAAAGGTAGTAGCAGTCACAATGGCAACAGCAATGATGGCTTCCTCACTGGCAATTGGAGGAGCAACAGTTTATGCGGCAGATGATCCGATCGTAATTGGTGCTGTATATCCAATGACAGGAGATCTGGCTGACTCCGGTAAGACAATGCAGCAGGGAATCGATATGGCTATTGAAGAAATCAATGAGGCCGGTGGAATTGACGGACAGGAAGTTCAGGTAATCTACGGCGATTCCAAGGGTGATTCCGCTACAGGTATGACAGAAGCAGAAAGACTTATCACACAGGAAGATGTTGATGTTCTTATCGGCTGCTATCAGTCAGGTGTTACTGTAACAGTTGCTCAGATCGCTGAGCAGTACGGTGTTCCGCTTATCACAGCAAACGCTACATCCGATGCTCTTACAGCAAACGGATATCAGTACTTCTTCAGACTTGCACCGACAAACATGATGTTTGTACGAGATATGGTTGACTTTATCAAAGATGCATCTGAAAAAGACAGTAATGTTGCAGGCAAATCCGTAGCTGTATTCACAGACAACTCTGAAGTTGGACAGCAGACATGTGAATGGGCTAAATACTGGGCAGAAGAAAACGGTATTGATTATCTTGGAGAAATTCTTTATACATCAGGTGCTGCAGACCTTTCCTCAGAAGTTCTTCAGCTGAAATCCATGAATCCGGATGTAGTTATCGCAGACAGCTATGTATCTGATGCAATTCTGTTCACAAAGACTCTGAATGAGCAGGGTTACAATCCAAACATGATCATCTGTAAAGGTAACGGATTTACAGAAGCCGCTTATCTTGATGGTGTTGGCTCACTGGCAAACGGAATCGTTGTTGCAACAGAATTCGTTGTTGGTTCCAAAGGACAGGAAGTTACAGACAAATACAAAGAAAAATACGGTGAAGATATGAACGGTCATTCCGCAGAAGCTTATACAACTACATGGGTTCTGATCGATGCATTTAAGAACATCAAAGAAGCCGGTGGCGAAATCGGAAGAGATTCCATCAGAGATGAACTTGCTCAGATCAAGATTGACAAAGAGTTCTCAAACGGCCAGGAAATTATTCTTCCATACGATACAATTTCCTTTGAGGAAGATGAATTTAATGGAAGTCCATATCTCAATCAGAACCTTTCTGCAACTCTGACTGTTACACAGATTCAGGATAAGCAGTATACACCAATTTGGCCATATGACATCGCAGGAGCAGATCTGGTTTACCCGGCTGAATACAAATAAGAATAATAAAATATATGTTTATTAAAAAGTAAGCTGAACAGGTGAAATCATAATACAGATTTGGTAGAGTGGTTTCACCTGTTTTTTGTTGTAAATACAGGGTATTACGGGCAAAAACAGGTTGATTTTAGAAGATGGATAATGTAAAATTTAAATAAAAGAGGTTTAATGTATGAAAAACGGCAAATATAGTATTTCTGATGTAGCAGAAATGCTGGGCGTTTCAAAGTCAACAGTTTCCCGTGTGATTAATGGAAATACAGGCGTTGGTCCTGAACTTCGAAAAAAAGTTATGGATTTTGTAGAAGAAATAGGATATCAGCCAAACACAATTGCGCAGAGCCTGAGTAAAGGACATATGAATATTGTTGCATTGATATTGGGAGATGTAAGAAACCCGTTTTATGCAGAACTTGCATTTAAAATTCAACAGATTTTAAATAATCAGGGTTATATGGTAATGACACTGAACAGCGAATACAACATTGAACGTGAACTTGAATTTTTAGGATTGACTGAACAGTTTAATTTTGCCGGTCTGATTTTGATAACAGCTCAGGAAGAAAAAATTGAAGAGAAATTAAAAATGATGGATATCCCTAAAGTTTTGGTTAACAGGATTCTGCCTTCGTATACAGGTGATTCTGTCCTGATTGACAACTTTCAGGCGGGGTATCTGGCAGTTATGCATCTAATCGAACTGGGACACAGACATATTGGATTTATTAAGGGTCCAGGAGTGTCTTCTGCGTCCAGTCAGCGTTTTGCAGGATACAGGCAGGCAATGCAGAATTATGGGCTGCCATTTGAAGAGAATTTTGTATTTGAAAGTGATTTGAAATTAGAGACAGGAAGAAGTCTGGCTGATGCTTTTTGCAAACTAGAAAAACATCCAAGTGCAATGGTAATAGTTAATGATATGACTGCGATTGGTTTTATGGATGGCTGCAGAAATGCAGGAATCCGTATTCCAGAAGATCTGTCAATCGTAAGTTTTGATAATATTGCAATGGCGTCCATGTATGGTATTGAACTGACGACAATCAGTCAGCATGTAGATGAAATGGGCGAAAAAGCGGCGCATCTGATGTTGAAACAGCTCAATGACAGAGATGCGAAGCCGGAACGTATTATCATGGAACCTACATTAATTGTTCGAAAAACGACATGTGAGCATACGGAAAGTTAATTTATAATATTATCAACAGAAAGTGGTGGCATAATAAATGCGTAAAATGAAGCGGGTGGAAGATTCCCGAACAGAAAATACATATCTTATCATGAAAAAACATATTAACTGCTACGGCAGGCTTTTTGGTGGTGTGCTGATGCAGTGGATTGATGAGATGGCAGGAATTGTAGCCCGTCGTCATGCTGGCACTATTGTTACAACTGCCTGTGTGGATAATCTGAATTTTAAGGCGGGAGCTTATCTCGGAGATGTGGTTGTACTGATCGGGAAGATGACATATGTTGGCCGGACTTCTATGGAAGTCAGAATCGATACTTATGTAGAAGATGCTGATGGAACCCGTAAGATTATTAACCGTGCGTATGAAGTTATGGTAGCACTTGATGAGAATGACAATAAGGTGGAAGTGCCGGGACTGATCGTAGAAACAGAAGCTGAAAAGGCAGAATGGATTGGCGGTGAAAAACGATACGCATTACGTAAAGAACGGCGAAGAGAAGGATATTGAGAAATAATGATGAGGCTGCAGGAAGTTCCTGCAGCCTTCAGACTGTAGACAAACTTGGTGTTGGGTGTTATGCCCAGCACCATTTTTCTTTTAAAACTTCTTTTCTTTTTATTTTTTTCAAAATCAACAAAAATCTGGCTGTATTCCAG
>NZ_JBQHUL010000029.1:0-48255 GCF_052065235.1 Blautia sp. HCP28S3_G10
CAAACGAATCCAGGCAAAAACAAAATGGATGCCTCCTGTAAAATACAGAGAAGCATCCATAATGTCCGCCTAACTTATAAATATGTGTCCAGAATTCTGGGTACATATCATCTTTACCAGAGAGCAGGGCGGCTATTTCTTATGTGTGTATGTAAGGATAGATACAATTAAGCTGGCTGTCGTCAGGATTATCATAAAAATCTCATAATCGCTCATAAGCATTCCCTCCTGTCAAGGCTCAGGATCAGGGAACCACAGCCGCTCTACTGGCTGCCTGGATAAATATACTATATTTGATTTCTACGCTGGGCTTCCTTGATTCGTTGCTGTATTAATTGAATGCTTAAGTCATCCCAATAATTGATGTATACAAGAGTTATATGATTTTCAATGCTGAGTTTAAGTTTCTGCCTGTCGCGCCATTGTTGTTTTTCAAAGCCATCTTTTCCACCGAAAAAATCAATAGGTTCAAAATGTTGCTTCCCCTGATATTCAAAAGCTAGATGAAGACTTGGTATAAAAACGTCATAACTCAATTGACTGTTTCCTTGTTTTAAGAAATCGGCACGATATTGATAGTAAACAGGCTTTTTAGGAAACATTTGGGTTATTAATTGAAACATAAGTTGCTCTGATTTCCATTTGTTTTCTGGAATTGAATATTCATATAAATCAATATCTGCATACATTCCCTTTTCAATGGATTTTAATAATTCTACATCATTATAAGATTTCATATATGCAGTGAGCCAGCAAAATGACATTCCTTTTTCTTCGATACCGAGTTTTCCATTTCCTAAATTTTTCTTTCTCCATGAAATATCAAAAGTACCATTCAAACGACCGGTTAAAACAGTATGCATATCGGAATTAAAAGTAAATAAATATTTTAATCCTGCCCAGGTATTGAAGCGTTTTGGGTTAGAACATGTAACGCAGGCAAACAAGAGATCTGAACCAATGTCATAAATTTTTTTTAAAGTTTGTTTCGCATTGGTATGACAAATTGCAATCCCATGATAAGGCTCTTCTTTAAGATCGAATAGTGCATAAGAATACGGAATTCCCTCCCATTTGTCGTATAAATCATTTATTTGTAGATTAGGAAACGCAGTATTAATTAGTTCATACTTACTTATGTGATATGGATTTGAATAGCCCAAAATACCATTAAATCCCCAGTAAGAGCACAAGGGGATTGTGCGAGTGTATTTTTTTATTCCGAAATCATAATGTCCAGCATCGAATATTTCTTCAACAACAAGTGAATTAGTAAATTCGATATTTATGGAAATATAAAGGATTAATGTATTTTCAATAATATATAACAATCCATAGTCCCAAACGTTAAAAACTTGATAATTACAATTTTCAAGAAGACTCTTTAATCCTAATATATACGATTCGAAAATTTGTTTGGTCTTTGTATCAGGAACCGGTGTTACTATTTGGTATAATCCGCGTCTGATGTCTTTATCTATCTCTGAATAATTAACAGGATTGATATAGTAATCGACTGATTTTCCGGAATTTACTATAGAAGACGGGACCAGAATATAAATAGGATCAGTATGCGGAATGCCCCATAATGGGAAATTAGTTTTTATAATTTGAGTATGAGAGTATTTCATGTTATTAATCGGTTACTTTATCCCCGTTAGGAAGAATAAACGAACTTTGATAGATACATCCTGCTGCTTCTGCTACTTTTTTGAGTTCTGCTGGAGTAAATCCCTCTCGCTTTAATTTTTGGTTAAATGCTTGAGGACTTGAACCATATAAGCGAGCAAGTTCAGATACGCTTATACCGAGTTTGACACATAATATTTTGACTTGTTCTGAAACTGCCATAATAATTCACCTCTAATATTTGATGTTTGATATATAAATAAATTATAAACGATAATATTTAAAAAGACAACATTAAAGTGGAAAAAAGAAATAAAACTATTTAAACAAAACTATTGACATTATAAACAGAAATGTTTATACTATAATCAGTTCAAGGGAATAGACAATAGCTGGGAGAGCCGAAAGCCCCCAATACTTCAAGCCATATACCTGTGAGAATCGCAATAGGGCATATCAATAGCCAGGAAGATGCTTGAAGGGCTGAGAGACCTTGAAAAGCAAAGGAGGACAGTAATATGAAGTACAATCTCAGCAAGATCATGTTGAAAGCATGGAAAGTTTACCGCAAGACAAAGAATATCAGCTTTGCAGAAGCACTTCACAGAGCATGGTTATCTGCAAAAGCAGAAGAAATCAATGCAAAGAGAATCGAAGATGCGAAACATGCAGCAGGAATCACAGAGGAAACCAATACCTTTGCTAAGTGGAAAGAGCTTGGTTATAAGGTAAAGCATGGAGCATCAGCATTATTCGGATGTTCTCTTATCTGGGGAAGCAGAGGAGACGGGGCAACATACAAAGCCAGTTTCTTTGGAAAGTCTCAGGTAGAAGCAATTTAATAAAAAAGCCCTTACCAGAGCGGCAACTCTGATAAAGGCAAAGCAACCCGACAAACGATCAAAATTGAGGGGCTGTGCGTATTATAACATACTCATTCCCCTCAGACAACAAAAGAAAGGAATGGACAGAATGATATCAGTAATGGACGTTCTTATGATTTTCTTTGGTGGGTTTATATCCGCAAAGGTATGTGACAGTATTCGTGAGTTAGAGAGAGGAGAATGAGAAATGAGCAAAAAAGAGAAGGCATTGAAGACACAGGAAAAAGTAGAAGTGATGCAGGCCGCAGGTGTTCCGGTACAGGAGACAGAAGAAGTAAGCACAGCTCTTGCAACAGAGATTATCGCAGATCTTAAGAAAGAACGTGACGATTTGCAGGAAAATCTTGATATATGTGCAGGACTGGCAGATAGATACATGTATCGCCAGGGAATTATTGAGTGTGCGTTGAAATTAAAAAATGAAAGATTACTGAGGTGTGCTTATGCGTACATGAAAAAATTAAGCGAGGGGGAAGAGTGATGAAGAAATGCACATTAACTCAGGTTCCTTGTAGAAAAGCAATAATGGACGTTGTCCAGGCTAACAAAGATAGAAGATCATTACAGCATACCTATGAGCTGGCAGAACTCTTTCGGATAGCTTGTTCCGGCAATGAAGCATTTATGGAATTATCAGAGGAAGATCAGGAGCGTTTCTGGCTGATTATAGATGCTTTAATGATGAATGATCTGGAAGACCTTAAGAGAGTGCATAACCTTGCTAATTATCTGATGGTAAAGCGGATTAAAGATAATGTGAAAGTGGCGGAGGCATAACATGGATTATAAAAAAGAAACTGTTGAGATACTGCAGAAAATAAATGACGATAGTTTGCTTGAATTCTTCTATAGATTCATTGCCAGAGTAATAAAAAATAGAGGATATTAATATGGACTATAAAAAGAAAATCATAGAGCTGTTAGAGAAAGCAGATCATGACCAAACATATACAATTTTCAGATTTGTTTGTAGCTTTCTGGGAATTAAATAAGACAATCAGGGGCGGCAACTGTTGCCCTATTACCATAGAAGGAAAGGTGATACCATGGCAAGAATCCCGTCAGGAATGCGCAAAAAGGAAAATGGCTTATTTGAAAAGCGTTTTACTGTAGAGGGAAAGAGGTACAGTGCTTACGGGCATACTATAAAGGAATGCACAGAGAGCGAAACTTCAATTCGTGAAATGATAAAAGCCGGATTGTATAACAATAATAAGAATGTAACTTTGGACACATATTTTAATGAGTGGGAGAAATCCAGACAGGGTATTGTAAAGGACAGTACTAATAAGATGGTCCGATCAAAATATGAAAATCACATCAAACCAGTACTTGGAAGAAAGAAGATCCAGAAGATTGAAAAACGCGAAATCGTGAAGCTCCAACAGGATTTATCAAAAGGACTGAGTGCGACAACGGTAAATGCTATTATCATTGTTTTAAAGTCCGTATTAACCGCTGCCGTTGATGATGAAATAATTGGAAAGAATCCTGCAATATCAGTAAAACCATTGAGAACAGATGATAGACCGAAAGCAAGCGAAACAATACATAGAGCATTAACAAGGGAAGAACAGAAAGCATTTATGCAGGAGGCACAATCTGAATGGTTGTATGAGTTCTTTTATTTTTCTTTATGTACTGGCATGAGAATTAACGAGATCACCGCATTGAGGTGGTCAGATATAGATTACGTGAACAACGTGATTCATGTAACCAAAACAATCTCATGGAAAGCCGGAGGGGGAGTCATGGAAACAACCCCGAAATCAAAGACCAGCAAACGGGACATTCCAATGAATGAGACGATTAAACAGGTATTGCAGAAGCAAAAAGAAAAGATTGCTATGGTGCATGGGGAAATATTCGCCAGAAAGCTGGATAGCAATGTTTTTATTGGCGCAAACGGGACCAGGGCGATTGCATCTGCTACAGTGGGATATTCTATAGACAATGTATTGAAACGGCTTCGGCAGCAGGGGATTATAATTGAGCGTTTCACGCATCATGCATTTAGAGACACATTCGCAACAAGGTATATTGAGGAAGGGGGCAATATGCAGACATTAAAGAATATACTAGGACATAACAGCCTTGCAATGACTGCCGATCTTTATTCTCATGTTCTTCCAGATACAAAACAACAGGAAATGAAGCAAATCGAAAATGCATTTACGGGGGTAGCAGTTTTATAACTGCTGCCTCATTTTTTTGATTAAAATAGTTTATTGGGGTAAAAAGTGGGGTAAAGCAGAAAACAGAGTCAGAAAGATGCCGTTAATTCAATATTCTTTGCTGTTTTTTAATAAATTTTATAAATATATTAGAAAAAAGACAAATTCTCCTCACATTTATATTGTATGATGTAATTGTCTTAAGGGAGAACCCCTTTAAGATAGCCGGTAGCACTTTAATGCCGGGAGAGTTACCGGAACTCTTTCCTTTCCCTAAAAATAAAAACAGAACACTGAGCTGCCGTCCACCTGGTAAGATCGCCAGACAGGGCGGCAGTTTTCTGTTATTTTTTATTATTTGAAAATTTTAATCGAGCTGCTTTTACAGCTATTGTCTGTAACGGTTGAGACAGGAATATATTTCCTGCATTCTTGGTATTGCATATCCACAGGATACCGTTCCATGTTCCAGAAAAGTGAAATTTTCATCTTTCAGTTTCTGAGCCAGTATGGATACTGTCTCTGAGACAGTACGATGTCCGTCAGCAAGATTTTCGAGAGTGTATTTCAGAAGAAGTGCAAGTGCAGCAGTCTGTTCTGTATCCGTCAGCTGTTCAATATAGCGGAGATCTACTTCCTGTCTGCCAATCAGAAAGCCGTCTTTTCCATGTACTTTGATTTTTAACTGCTCTGGTTTTCCATTGCCGTGTCCGTGGGTACGAATGGCTGGGGCATATTTTTTTATGATGCGTTTACTTTCGGGCAGGTGAAACTCAGGTGGCAGAACAGGATTAAGCGGATATCTGCTGCAGATGGATTTTACTTTTTCGGTAATGTCTACAGGGCGGTAGCTGTCCATCTGAATGACTGTATCTGCAATGTGAAAAAATGCACCTGAGCTTCCGGCAACAAGAATTGTTGAAATTCCGACCTTTTTGAAAAGGTCTTCTGCTCTTTCCAGGAATGGTGTGATCGGCTCTTTTTCCCTTGAAATTATTTCCTGCATAAATGAATCGCGTACCATAAAGTTAGTAGCAGAAGTATCCTCATCCAGAAGAAAAACTTTGCTTCCGGCTTCCATACCTTCAATAATTCCCGCAGCCTGAGATGTACTTCCACTGGCATCATCTGTAGAAAAACAATGAGTATCTTTTTGGTTCGGAAGATCGTTAATAAAGAGAGAAATATCTACATTTTTAATATAGCGTCCGTCTTCTGAACGGAGTTTCAGAGCACTTTCATCTGTGATCACATATTCTCGTCCATCGCCTGCAATATGATTATATACACCAAGTTCAAGAGCTGACAGAAGTGTGGATTTGCCATGGTAGCCCCCACCGACGATAAGAGTGATGCCCCGTGGAATGCCCATTCCGGTGACAGTACCTTTATGTGGAAGAGTAAGAGACACTCGAAGTGATTCCGGAGAGACGAAAGGTATGGAATTTTTCATGGGAAGAGAAGAAACACCACTTTCTCTTGGGAGAATGGAACCGTCAGCAGCAAAGGCAACAAGACCGAGTTCAGGAAGCTGTCTGCGGATACTGTCCTGATCTTCGGACAGAAAAATTGCCTGTTCCAGTTCTTTATAATTTATATTTTGGTAAAAAAGTGTCCGGGATACACACGAAGGGAGAAAATTAAACAAAATTTTCTCAAGTTCCGGTGCATTGATAGTTCGTCCATTGGCAGGAAAGCCGACAAAGAAACGCATGATAATCTCTTTATCAGTGATTTCACAGGCAGAGCGTTCCAGAACTTCCTGACCGCAGTGGCTGATTGAAATCAGGCCGCTTTTGCCGGATCCTTTTGCCTGAAAAGTAACACGGCAGAGCTGTTTTTCAAAGTTGCGGATAAGCTGGTCGCTGAGAGTGATACGTGAGATACTGTCCTTTAAACAGTACTCTGGAAAACCGGCGGTTTTATGTGAAACGTGAACGCTTACATGAGAAGGCGAAGCAAAAGGATCTCCCTGTACATGATCAATAGAAAAAAGATATCTGCCAAAATTGTAAATGCCTTTCAGTGATTTATAGGCGGGATAACTTTTTCGATGAATGGAATGTAACATATTCTGTAAATCAGCAGATGACTGCATAAAAAAACCTCCTGAAATATAAACTATAAATAATATCGGGTAAAAAATCATTTTCATTTTACGATACTTATTATAGATAGAAAAAAAGAAAAAAGGCAAGAAATTCTGCTTATATTCACGGAAATTGTGAAGAAATTCTTATTTTTTCTTAAGAATAGCGGGGAATGTAGATATTTTAAAAATATTGTCTTATAATGGTAACACTGAGAAAAACAGGAATAATTTAAACGAGGTGATATATATGGAAAGAAAGAATGCGTGGCTTTCTTACACGGAAGCAGATGAAGAAAAACTGGAAAGCCTGGCAAAGGAATACAGAACTTTTCTGGATGAAGCCAAAACAGAGCGTGAATGTGTGGAAGAACTGGTAAAAGAGGCTGAGGCTAATGGATATGTTTCCCTGGAGAAAAAACTGGAAGCAGGAGAGAAAATTCAGGCTGGAGATAAGATTTATGCAGTAGGAATGAAAAAAATCATGACACTGTTTCATATTGGAAAGGAACCAATGGAAAAAGGAATGAATATCCTTGGGGCGCATATTGATTCTCCACGTCTTGATGTAAAACAGAATCCTTTATATGAAGATACCGATCTGGCATATCTGGATACTCATTATTATGGCGGTGTGAAAAAATATCAGTGGGTTGCACTTCCACTTGCAATTCATGGTGTAATTGTCAAAAAAGACGGTACAGTCGTAAAGGTATCTGTAGGAGAAGAGGCAGATGACCCTGTAGTATATATCACAGACCTTCTGATTCATCTGGCAGGAAAACAGATGCAGAAAAAAGCAGCAGAAGTAATTGAAGGTGAAAATCTCGACATTCTTATTGGAAGCAGACCGCTGAAAGAAGAGAGTGACGAAAAGAAAAAGGAAGCTGTAAAATCCAATATACTTAGCATTCTGAAAGACAAATATGATGTAGAAGAGGAGGATTTCCTTTCAGCAGAACTTGAAATCGTACCTGCCGGTAAAGCCAGAGACTGTGGACTGGACAGAAGCATGGTGGCAGCCTATGGACAGGATGACAGAGTCTGCGCATACACCTCTTTTGCAGCTATGATGGAGATGGAAGCTCCGAAACGTACCAGCTGCTGTCTTCTTACAGATAAAGAAGAGATCGGAAGCGTTGGCGCAACAGGAATGCAGTCCAGATTTTTTGAAAATACAGTAGCAGAGCTTCTTGGGGGAATGGGAGATTATTCAGATCTGGCATTACGCAGGACACTGAAAAATTCCTTTATGCTTTCTTCTGATGTAAGTGCAGGATATGATCCAGCTTACGCGGAATGTTTTGAGAAAAAGAATGCAGCATATCTTGGAAGAGGTATTGTTCTTAATAAATTTACAGGTGCGAGAGGAAAATCCGGATCCAATGATGCAAATGCGGAATATGTGGCAAAAGTACGCAGAGTATTTGACGACAGCCAGGTTGCATTTCAGACGGCTGAGCTCGGCAAAGTAGATGTGGGTGGCGGCGGAACAATCGCATATATTGCAGCACTTTATGGTATGAATGTAATTGACAGCGGGGTTGCAGTGCTCAGTATGCATGCACCGTGGGAAGTAACAAGCAAGGCTGATATTTATGAGGCAAAGAAGGCATATAAGGCATTCCTTCTGAATGCATAAGAGGTGTTTATGGAAGACGCAGAAACATTGATCAGAGTGGAAGATCTCTGCAAAATATATAATCCCGGAGAAAATGAAGTGCGTGCGTTGGATCACGTCAGCCTGGAAATCAAAAAGGGTGAACTGGTGGCAATCATAGGACAGTCCGGTTCCGGGAAATCTACATTTATGAACATGCTGGGGTGTCTGGATGTGCCGACTTCCGGACAATATTTTCTGAATGGAACAGACGTGTCTGAAATGTCGGACAATGAATTATCGGAAGTACGTAACAGGGAAATTGGTTTTATTTTTCAGGGATTTAACCTGATTGCAAATCTCAATGCAATCGAGAATGTGGAACTTCCTCTGATCTACCGTGGAATAGACCGTAGGACGAGACATCAGCTGGCGATTGACTCGCTTAAGCTGGTGGGGCTTGAGAAGCGCATGGATCACAAACCAAGTGAAATGTCAGGCGGACAGCAGCAGAGGGTGGCAATCGCAAGAGCAATTGCCGCCCAGCCTCCGGTAATTCTTGCTGATGAGCCAACAGGGAATCTGGATTCAGCATCAAGCAGAGAAATTCTTGAAATTCTGAAAAAAATGCACAAAACAGGCAGAACTGTAATTTTGATCACGCATGATAATGGAATTGCAGCTCAGGCGAGAAGAGTTGTGCGTATTATGGATGGAAAGATTGAATCTGACACTATCAATGAGGATTTTGACTCTGAGGAGACAGCATGAAAAAGAAAAAATCCAAAAAGAAACTTGTTATCGGAATAGGGATTCTGGCGGTTGCTGTATGTGGTATAAAAATATACAGCGGCATGGGACAGAGCGAGCAGAGTATGCCACAGGTGGAAGTAGCAGAGGCCACAAGAGGAAACGTACAGCAGACGGTGGAAACCAGTGGTACTGTAGTCAGTGAAGAAGAGAAGACTTATTTTTCTCCTGTGAATGCAAAAGTTGATTCTGTTTCTTTCAAAGAAGGCGATACTGTCAAAGCAGGAACAAAACTGGTGAAATTTGACCAGAAAGATCTTGAGCGGGAAGAGAAAAAAGCGGATCTGAATGTAGAGTCCGGAAAACTGGACATGCAGAATTCAATCAATAAATCGGATCAGGCAGTTCAGAAACAGAAAAATGCACAGGGAAATGCAGCAACACTGAAACAGCAGGTAGCTGCTCAGCAGAGTTACATAGCAGGACTGAAGTCACAGATTGCACAGGCGAATGCCAGTGCACAGGCAAAAGCAGCGTCAGATGCTGCCAAAAAGGAAACAGAAGCCAAGGCAGCACAGGAGGCACAGGCCAAGGCAAGTGAGCAGGAGTATAATGCAGCTGTAGCAGCATATCAGAATACAACACTGCCAGATTATCAGAACAGGCTGAACCAGCTGAATGCAGAAGCAAATGAAGCACAGCAGGAATATAATGAGGCAGAAAATACATATCAGATGGCTTTTCAGACCTGGTCAGCAGATGCATCAGAAGAAAATGCAGATGAACTTACCAGTGCAGAACAGTCAAGGAGTGATGCTCAGATTGCGTACCAGACTGCAAAAACTGCCTATGAAGATTATAAAACACAGAAACCTGAACCGCCGGTACGATCTGATTATACTGGGACAACGGATGATTTTGTTTCGGACGGAACCAGAATAACTGCATCAGAGCAGACAACAACAGATGTTTCCACAACAGTCACAGCAGATACAACAGCTCTTGAAAATCAGCTGGAGCAGGCGAGTAACGATCTGGCAGAACTGCAGTCGAAACTGTCCTCAGAAGAAGCTGCGGCAGAAGCAGATCCGGGAGCATTGACAAAAGAAGAAAAAGAGAAAATGGAGATAACCAACAATCTGTCCGAACTGGATCAGATGTCAGCCAAGGAGCTGGTGCAGGCTGCTAAAAAAGGTATTTCGGCTGATTTTAACGGTGTGATATCCAAGGTATCCGTTGTGGAAGGTTCCACAACTGCACTGGGAACTGAACTTTTTACTTTACAGAATATGGATAATATAGATGTAAATGTGAATATTTCCAAATATGATTATGATAAAGTAAAAGAGGGGCAGAAAGCAGAAATCACACTGGCAGGAAAAACATACGAAGGTGAAGTTAAAAGTGTAAGTCATATAGCCACACAGAATGAAAAAGGTGCTTCGCTGATTTCAGCAGATGTAAAAATCCTGAATCCGGATGAGGATGTTTTTATTGGTGTAGATGCAAAAGTAACGATTCAGGCAGAGAAAGCAGATAATGTAATTGTACTTCCTGCGGAAGTTGTAAATATCGGAAAAGAGGGCTCTTTCTGTTATGTGCTTGAAAATGGTGTGATCACCAGAAGGGATATTACAACAGGAATCAGTTCTGATGATTATGTAGAAATCACAGACGGGCTTGCGGAAGGCGATGAAGTTATACGTGATTTGGGAAATCTGGAGGAGGGAATGACCGCAGAAGCTTCGACGGAACAGGATGACGTGGAAGCCGGAGCGCCAGAAAGTACAGATTCAGAATCAGCAGAAGAGGGTGCCTGATGAGCGGTTTATATGAATATATAAAAATGGCAGTTCAGAATATCCGGGCGAATAAAGGCCGTTCTTTTCTGACAATGCTTGGAATCATCATAGGTATAGCATCGGTTATAGCAATTGTTTCAATTGGCGAGGGTACCAAGAGTCAGATGAACAGTGAGATTGACGGTATTGGTGGTGGACAGATCTATATCAGCGTCAGCAATGATGCGATGACGGAATCTGAATATATTACGGCAGATGACGTACAGGCTATACGTGACCTGGATACTGTGGAAGGCGTCAGCACTTCGCAAAGCTATGATGGGGAAACTGTAACCGGAAAGGGAAATTTTTCCATTATGCTTACAGGGGAAGGTCCGGATGCGAAAATGATTAATAATTCCGAAATGAAATATGGAAGTTATTTTGGTGAAACTGAGATTGAGGAAGGCAGGAATGTCTGTGTAATCTCTGATGCAGATGCAAAGCGGCTTTTTGGAACAGATGATGTAGTTGGCATGAGTCTGGATATCACCTGTTATGATTCATCAAAGACATTTCGCATTATCGGAGTTACCACCCAGAAAGAGAACGGAACTTTTGTGAGTTATACTTATGACGGGATGCCTGTCACTGTAAATGTTCCATATTCTTCAATGGATGACCTGGTCGGAGCTACGGATGAATTCTATTCACTTACCGTTCAGGGAGATAAGTTGCTGAATTCACAGACTGTTGCAGATCAGGTTGTACATCTTCTGGAAAAACGCCATCAGAGTGCTGGAGATGATTATTTTCAGGTACAGAATTTTCAGGATGTGTTACAGTCCATGAATGAAATGCTGAATATGGTAACTGCGTTTATTTCGTTTGTAGCCGGAATCTCGCTTCTTGTAGGCGGAATTGGTGTTATGAATATCATGTTGGTTTCTGTTACAGAAAGAACGAGAGAAATTGGTATCCGCAAATCACTTGGGGCGAAAACATCCTCCATTATGTTTCAGTTTCTCGCAGAGGCAGCCATATTGACTGTTATGGGCGGGATGCTCGGTATCGTTCTGGGAATTGTTGCTGCCTATGGAATCTGCAATATTATGAGTGGAAGTATGGGAATGGATATTGCACCGGGAATCAGTCTGACAGTAATTATTGCGGCCACATTATTTTCATGCGCAGTCGGTATTTTCTTCGGAATTTATCCGGCAAAAAAAGCAGCGAAACTAAGCCCTATCGAGGCTTTGAGAAGAAACTGATCCATACTGTCTTATAAAATGAAAAGGGCTCTTCAATATCTGTATAAAGGATATCGAAGAGCCGTTTTTTATTTGATTTTTAATTTGTACTGATGTTTGCCGTTGGACCAGTATGTGGAAATATAAAGTACATCACCTTTTTTCAGGGAAATTTTGGAATAGCGGCTGTATAATTCTGAAGTAGGAGTAACTTTTTTACCTTTTTTCTGTCACAAAGGTATCACAGTTTTTTTTTTATAGTATTTCCTGTAAGCAACAGAGATAGAAAAAAGAAATCTTTTGAGATGAAAGGACTTGATTAATAATGAAACGTAAATACGCAGCAATGGTACTTGGACTGACACTTGCACTTACTTCAATGAATGTAGCCTATGCAGCAACAGATACAAAAACTGCTACAGAGGCAGCAGAAGATACAACAGAAGATAATATGACCACAGATACTTCAGTAGACAGTACAGCAACAACTGATTCAGCAGAAGAAAGCAAATAAAAACAGAGAATAACAATATTAATGCTATAAAAAATACCGGAGAGTATTTCAGACTGGTGAGACTGGAATATATCTTCGGTATTTTTATATGAAAGAAAGATTTGGTTTATATAATACACCATGACTAACTGCACATATGACATGCTTCGCAGGCAGAAGGGGTAGTAGCACAGCCTCCAAGTGCTGTCTCTCTGAGTTCTACCGGGATTTTTTTGCCTACAGCGTACATTGTGGCAATCATTTCATCAAGTGGTATCAGCTGAGTAACACCGGAAAGAGCCAGTTCAGCGGCAACAAGTGCAGTGGCAACGCCGGAAGCATTGCGGTTCTGACACGGATATTCAACAAGTCCGCCTACAGGGTCGCATACAAGACCAAGCATATTCATAAGAACAGTAGAAGCAGCATAAGTACATTGAAGAGCTGTACCACCCATGAGTTCTACAGCAGCAGAGGCAGCCATGGCAGAGGCAATTCCTGTTTCTGCCTGACATCCGCCAACAGCACCTGCGACGGTGGCATTTCGCATGGCAAGATAGCCGATCGCGCTGGCATTAAAAAGCGCTTTCTTGACCTGTGTATCAGAAAAATCATAGATTTTCTGAAGGGCGAGAAGTAAACCTGGAACAATTCCGGCAGATCCGGCAGTAGGGGAAGCTACGATCAGGCCCATGGAAGCGTTTGTCTCAAGTGTAGCCATTGCATATGTGACAGCTTTTTCAAGAAGATCTCCGCAGAGACTTTTGCAGGAAGCGTGATGCAGAGAGAGTTTTTCGGCTTCACCGCCAATCAGGCCACCCATAGATTTTACAGGATTCTGAATTGGCAAAAAGGCGGCATCTTTCATAATTTCAAGAACACGGGACATTTTTCTGTCAATAATCTCGGCGGTGGTTTCTCCTAGCTGGATCTCACGTTCTATCATAACTTCAGATATGGAAAGATTGTGTGTATTACAGAGATCCAGAAGTTCTTTTGCATTTTTAAAATCCATGATAAAATCTCCTTTCCGTTACATCTGAACAATCATGACATTGTGGATATGTGGATTCTGACTGATGGCAGAACTGATTTCTTCAGGAAGCTGTCCGTCAGATTCTACAATCGTGTATGCAATCTCACCTTTGGATTCACGGAAAAGTCTCATGAATGCAATGTTTACATTACGATCGCTGAGGCATTTTGTAATATAGGCAACGACTCCCGGAGTATCCTGATGGATTACGATAACTGCACTGTATTCACCGGAGAAATCTACAGGAACATGATTGATCTGGGAGATGCGGACTTTGCCACCGCCAAGGGATTCTCCACGCACCGTCATTTCCTGACTGTCGGTATTGACCATGTGTATGTCTACAGTATTGGGGTGAAGTTCCGTTTCGGTTTCATTCGGGATAAAATTGAATTCGAGACCTTTTTCACGTGCAATAGCAAAGGAATTGCGGATACGCATATCATCTGTACCGAATCCCATGATACCGCCGAGAAGTGCACGGTCGGTACCATGGCCTTTGTAGGTTCTGGCAAAAGATCCATAAAGGGTAAAATCAACTCTGCACAGAGGTCCGTTGATCATTTTCTGAGCGAGAAAACCAATACGGGCAGCACCTGCTGTGTGGGAACTGGAAGGACCGATCATGTTTGGGCCCATAACATCGAATGCACTGATAAATGACATAGTTTTTCTCCTGTATTTTGTTTGCTGTGAATGGTTATGTGTTCTGATATAGGTTTACATGTTAGGTTTAAAAGTATTCGTTGTAACTATCTGTCTGACTTGATTTATAGTATCAGTAATTTATTGTTGACGTTCTTTTAGCTGTATTGTATCATCGGGTTATAAATGAATCAAATTCATAGTTTTTATGATATTGTTGAATTTTTTTAATGGTATGGTGATGGTATGGAGATACGACAGCTACAGACATTTATACAGGCTGCACGATTTGAGAGTTTTTCAAAGGCAGCAGAAATGCTGGGTTATTCACAGTCAGCAGTAACGGTTCAGATACGACTTCTGGAGGAGGAACTTTGCTGTCGGCTTTTTGACCGTATGGGGCGAACAGTAAGTCTTACTGTACAGGGTGAACGTTTTCTGGAACATGCAAATCAGATTTTGTATGAAGTTAACCGGACGGTAAATGATATGAGTGCAGATCAGGAGTTGAGGAATCCTCTGCACATAGGCACTATAGAGTCATTGTGCAGTGCGAAGTTTCCTGGGCTTCTTAATCGGTTTCATGGAAAATATCCCAGGGTTAATATGAGAATTACGCTGGATTCGCCGGAAAAGCTCATCCGGATGATGGAACATAATGAACTTGATCTGATATATATTCTGGATACTCCACGTTGGAACAAGGACTGGATCAAAGTTCTTGAGGCTGCCGAGCCAATTGTTTTTGTATCATCGGTGAATTCGGAGTTTGTAGCTGGAAAAGATCTGAAACTGCAGGATATCCTGGGAGAACCTTTTTTTCTCACGGAAAAAAATGCGAATTACAGGCAGGCGCTGGATCAACATCTGGCACTGGAAGCACGTGCCCTGAAGCCAGTGCTTGAGATCAGTGATACAGAATTTATTATAAAAATGGTAGAAAGAAATGACGGGCTGTCATTTCTGCCTTATTTTGCGGTGGAGAAGTTTATTGCACAGAACCAGTTGGCTGTGCTTGATGTCACAGATATTAACATATCTATGTACAGGCAGATTTTTTATCATCGGAATAAATTCTGTACACGGGAAATGGAAGAATTTATACGCCTCGTGAAGGAATTTGAAAAATAAACAAAAAAATTTAATTTAGGTGTTGACAAATCAAATGCTTTGCAGTAAAATACATTTTGTTGTGAGCGACAAGTACTCACAAAGCAATAAAATGTGCGTTTAGCTCAGCTGGATAGAGCGTTTGGCTACGGACCAAAAGGTCGGGGGTTCGAATCCTCTAACGCACGTCATATAAAAAATGGGACAGGACATAAAGTCTTGTCCCATTTTTTATTCGAGTCCAGTCGGACTCGAACGGGTTCGATCTCTGCTCTGCTCCGGTCGTTGCTAAACGCGTGCCACCGGCACGCAGCAACCTCTAACGCACGCTTCGGCGAAAGGCTGGAAACCTCTATGCGGGTTCAGGGGCGGGGGTGAAGTGCTGGAAATTTTGGAAAATTAAGGGACAAGCAGAAGGCCAAAACGGAGGAAAGATGCTATAATAAATTTATCTAAATAATTCGTAAAGGAGCATGAAATATGAACAGTATTTTTCATAGAATCAGTGTAAGAAAATATGAAGACAGACCAGTAGAAAAGGAAAAAATCATGGAAATCCTGAGAGCGGGAATGCAGGCGCCAAGTGCATGTAATCAGCAGCCATGGGAATTTTATTTGGTGACGGATAAAGAAAAAATCCGGGAATTATCTAAAGTAACACCATATACTGGCTGTGCAGCTGAGGCACCGGTAGTTATCGTTCCTGTATACCATACAGAGGGACTTGCTGCACCATCTTTTGTACAGATTGATATGGCGATTGCACAGCAGAATATCTGGCTTGAAACAGATGCTCAGGGACTTGGAGGTGTATGGTTTGGCATTGCACCAGTGGAAGACCGAATGGAAGAAGTACATAAGCTTCTGGAACTTCCGGAAGATGTGAAGGTATTTTCCATGTTCGCGCTGGGATATCCGGCAGAGACAAGACCTCAGCAGGATCGATTTGTGCCTGAAAGAATACATTTCATAGAAAAATAAGAAACTGCCTTTAATAAATATAGAAGGATATAATTAAACGGAATAAAATGACTATCAGAGAAAATATATAAAGCCGGAGAATCAGTAAAATTTTAACTGATTTTCTGGCTTTTTGCATTTAAGTACATTGACAAATATATCATAGTGCGATATAAAAATAGTATCGAAGTATGATATATCGCACTGAAAGGAAAACGCTTATGGATACACATATAAAAAAGGTTTACGTTCCCATGACGGAGACAAGCTTTTATATATTATTATGTCTTCGTACCCCGAATCATGGGTACGGGATTGTACAAAAGGTAAAAGCACTGACGGATAATGAAGTAGTGCTTGGTCCGGGGACCATGTATGGAAGCCTGTCGAAGATGGAAAAGGATGGTCTGATTCATTTTATTCGGGAGGAAGACAAGAGAAAGATTTACGAGATTACAGAACTTGGCATGGAAGTTTTGGAACTTGAACTGAAGAGAATCCGCAGGCTGTATCGCAATGCACAGGAGGTAACACAATGAGTGAAATCAAGAAAGAAATGCACTGGTTTTCTATTATGGATTATGAAAAAGAGGGAAAATACCTGAGCAAAAGACATCTGGAAGGCTGGAAATTCAAAAATGTTACCTTTCCGGGCATTTATACATTTGAAAAATGTAAGTCAGAGAGTATGGTTTATCAGCTGGATTATAACCCGGAGGGATTAAAAAATCAAAGCGAATATGTAAGGATGTTTGAAGACTGTGGCTGATGAATATGATGTACAGGTTGCAATCCATACAGATACCTTAAATGAGGGTGGAGGTGTAGAGGATACTCTTGCAGCCATTGGTGGAATGATCACCGCATCAAAAATGGGAGATGCAAATGCATCTATTCCAACTATACAGCCAGTACTGTATCAGCCAATGTTTGCAGCTCATGGAAAAGCAAAAAATGAAGCCTGCCTGACCTTTGTATCACAGGCTGAAATGGATGAAAATGTAAAAGAAAAATATGGACTTGAAAAGACTGTAGTACCTGTAAAAAGGTGCCGTGATATCAGCAAAAAGGACATGGTATTTAATGACAGAACCCCGGAACCGACTGTAAATCCGGAAACATATAAAGTTACTGTTGATGGAGAAGAAATTACTTCCAAACCTGCTGAAAAGCTTCCACTTACACAGCTTTACAGCCTGTTTTAAACAGTTGACAGAAGAGGAGAATTTATTATGGTAGGAGTTTGTCTTTTGTTTGTGGGGATCGTGCTGATCAATAACGGAACTTGTTGTGGTAAATATCCCGCCATGTGAAGTAATACGTGTTGCACTGACTTCCGGTCACGAAAAAATGTCTGCCAAAGTCTGCTATGAAATCGGCAACAGACACGCACCTCTTTTCTGGGGAGATAATGATACTTTCATTACTATTTATAATGAGCTAATGCTTATTATGCTTCGAAAAATCCATTGGGAGAAATGCTCATGATGAGCGGTTTCAGTACCGAAGATTTTCTTCAAAAGTGTTAATTTACAGGGGAGAAAAACTAATTTATCGTGATAATACACGTTATGAGCCAGACAAGATGCCAATGGCTGGCATTGGAATGTATGAGGGATATACACATATGGCAAATCTCTTTCTATCTAAAATGGATAGCAGGGATAAGGAGCAATGTATACAGGAAGAAATCTGGCAGATAATTGACAAAGATTCTGAATTAGATGGTGGAGTTACTCAGCTGACAACTGGAGATCTGGCCGTGAGGATCTTTGGATATCGGGCGCAGAAACTGCAGCAGACAGCTGACATGATTAAAAAAACGTATGAAAAACAAAAGTACTAACGGTTGAAATGCATATGTTCTTTCAGCAATTCTTTATACAGGTTTTCGGCAGTCCAGAATATATTGTGCTGGGTGATAACTGCTTTTAATGGAACAGGCTGAGCTCCGGTCTGTTTGTAATTGTTCAGGAAAGTATCAAGCTGTGCAGAATCGGTTCCGGAGAAAACCATCATTTCCAGGGGAAATTCCGGACCGTCATACAGCTGGCTTTTCCTGGAAAATCCCTCAATTCCTGCGAGAGTACCAAGTTTCTGACTATAATCTTTTCGAGATATTTCTTTTACCTGAAATCCGGTTTTCTGAGCAGTAGAGCGAACTGTTTTTAACTTTTCTTTATCAAGTCTGAAGGCTAATATAATCTGTGCCATTTTGATCCCCTTTATCATAAAATTATAATTTGATTCTTTTAAATATAATAAAAGTTTTCTGAGAAAATAACAAGTATTATAGACCAGATTAAAAAGGGTCACAAATATTTGTTGGAAATCGGAACGAGTCTTTATACAATCTTAATATCGAAGCAGATAATCTTACACTATCTTTGAATTAAGATATATATAATAAAATACGAAGTTAAGGTAATACTATCAGAATCACCAACAAAGGAGCAAAAATTATTTATGCCGGAAAATTTACATAGAAGAAAACATCTGACATCGTTTCAGCTGATTATTCTGGGATTTGCAGGAGTAATCCTGGCAGGAGCATTCGTATTGATGCTGCCTGTTTCTTCAGCGGAGGGTGTTATAACTCCATTTAACGAAGCACTTTTTACATCGACTTCAGCAGTATGCGTGACGGGGCTGGTCGTGCAGGATACGGGCAGTTACTGGTCATTATTCGGGCAGACAGTTATTCTGGTTCTTATACAGACCGGAGGACTTGGCGTTGTGACGGTTGCATCATCAGTTGTCATGCTGGCCGGAAGAAAAATTTCACTCATGCAGAGAAGCACTATGCAGAATGCTATTTCCGCTCCTAAAGTAGGAGGAATTGTCAGACTGACCAGGTTTATTCTTAAAGGAACATTTCTGATCGAGTTTCTGGGTGCATTGATGCTGATGCCTGTGTTTTGCCGGGATTTTGGGTTAAAAGGAATCTGGATGTCTGTATTTCATTCTATATCGGCTTTCTGTAATGCAGGATTTGATATTCTCGGAACATCAGAACATAGATTTGTATCACTCACAGGTTATGCAGGAAATGTATGGCTTAACATAGTGATCATGCTGCTGATTATAATTGGCGGAATTGGTTTCCTTACATGGGAAGATGTTTATACGAACAAACTTAATTTTAAACGATATCGAATGCAGAGTAAGGTAATTCTTATAACCACGATGGTATTAATATTTTTACCTGCAGTTTTTTTCATGGTGTGTGATTTTGATTATGTGCCTGCCGGAAAACGGATTCTGGCATCTGTTTTTCAGTCTGTTACAACGAGAACAGCAGGATTTAATACAGAAGATCTGGCAATAATGACCGAAGCGGGAAAGGCAGTCATGATTTTTCTTATGCTGATCGGAGGCTCACCAAGCTCTACAGCAGGAGGCATGAAGACGACCACTTTTGCAGTGCTTATTCTGAACGCTTTTGCAACTTTCAGAAGTCAGGAGGATGCCGGAGCTTTTGGACGAAGAGTTGACGGACGGATCATAAAAAATGCTGCGACGATAGCTATGTTATATTTTATGCTGTTTTTCTTTGGAGGAATTACGATCAGTGTCTGTGAAGGCCTTCCTCTGCTGACCTGTCTGTATGAAGCAGCATCGGCTGTGGGAACGGTTGGTCTGACTCTCGGGATTACACCTGACCTTCACATTATATCAAAGCTGGTACTGATTGTACTTATGTATTTGGGAAGAGTCGGGGGTCTGACTTTGATTTATGCTGTATTTTCAGGAAGAAATACCAGTAATGCAAAGTTGCCATTGGAAAAAATAACTGTAGGATAAAGGAGAGAGAAAATTATGAAAAATGTTTTACTGATAGGACTTGGCAGGTTTGGCAAACATATCGCAAAACAGCTCAGCCAGATGGGACATGAGATTATGGCAGTAGATATCAATGAGGAAAGGGTGGATAAAATTCTGCCATTTGTTACGAATGCGCAGATCGGGGACAGTACAGATGCAGAATTTCTGAAGTCCCTTGGGATAGGAAATTATGATCTCTGTTTTGTGACAATTGGTGAGAGCTTTCAGAATTCACTTGAGACGACATCATTATTAAAGGAACTTGGGGCAAAATTTGTAATTTCACGTGCAGAACGTGATGTTCAGGAAAAATTCCTCTTACGTAACGGTGCAGATAAAGTGGTATATCCTGAAAAACAGGTTGCAAAATGGGCCTCCATACGTTACACAGATGACCATATTCTTGATTATATGGAAGTGGATGCGGCTCATGCGATTTTTGAAGTTGAAATACCAGATGAATGGATTGGAAAAACTGTCGGAGGACTTGAGATCAGGAGAAAATACAATATTAATATTCTGGCAATAAAAAATGAAGGAGAAGTCAGCGTGGCCATATCAGCAGACACTGTTCTGAGGTCGGACAGTACGCTTCTGGTGCTGGGGGATTACAGAGCAATTCGGAAATGTTTCCATATTTGACATTAAGGGGGATATAATATATGTCATCAATATTCCTGGCAGTGAGCGTAGTTGCCATATTTGCATTTGGTTATTTTATTGTAAAAAAAGAGGGAAGCTTTCTCGGAGAAAGCAAAAAAGAGCGTGAGAAAGAACAGGACTGTATGCAGTCGTCAAAAAAAGTGACAGTAGATAACAACAGCTTTGACCATAATAAGATTGAATGATATAATTTTGGGAAAAGATGAAAAGGTGACAGAAGTAATGAGTAGTTACAAAGGAGATTACAGGAAACGGCATCTTGAATTGTATACGGAGAAGCCTTCCATGAAAGATTTTTTTTTAACGGTTTTCATATTTGCAGTGTGTACGCTGATTGGGCTGCTGTTTCAGAAACTTCACTTTACTGATACAAATATTGTTACAGTATATATACTGGGTGTACTTCTTACATCGATTGTGACGAACGGTTATCTGTGCAGCCTTGCCGGTTCTTTCCTGAGTGTATTTCTTTTCTGTTTTTTTCTCACAGAACCCAGAATGTCATTTCGGACTTATGCAGTAGGTTATACGGTAACATTTGCGATTATGCTTGTTTCATCTGTACTTACAGGAACTCTTGCAGCAAAACTTAAGGCACATGCGAAACTCTCAGAACAGCTGGCATTTCGTACGCAGATATTGTTTGATACAAACCGTTTACTGCAAAAAGCTCAAAATAGTTCCGAGATACTGAGTGTTACATGTACACAGTTGACGCGGCTGCTTAAAAGAAATATTGTGGCATATGTTGCAGAAGAAAATATTTTGTCAGGTGGAAAGATTTTTTCAGAAGGAAATGAATGTATAGACAGTGTTTATCTTAATGAAGAGGAACAGAATGTTGCGAACTGGGTATATGCAAATCATCAGCGTGCAGGAGCAACAACAGATCATTTTGGAGATGCCAGGTGTCTCTATCTTCCTATATGTAACAGAGATAATATATATGGTGTGCTGGGAATACCGGTGAAGAAAGAAAATATGGATTCATTTGAGTACAGCATTCTGTACTCTGTTATAAATGAGTGTGCACTTGCTATGGAGAATTCAAAAAATACTGTCGAAAAAGAAAAAAATGCAGTTCTGGCCAAAAACGAGCAGTTGCGGGCAGATTTGTTACGGGCGATTTCACATGATCTCCGTACGCCACTTTGTTCTATTTCCGGAAATGCAGATATGCTTCTGAATAATGGAGAATGTCTGGACAAAATTACAAAACATCAGATATATACAGATATTTATGATGATGCGGAGTGGCTTATTGGAGTGGTAGAAAATCTGCTATCAATTACAAGACTGAATGATGGACGGCTGAAAATAAAATTTACGGATCAGCTTCTTGATGAGGTAATTGCAGAATCGCTGAAACATATCAGCAGGAAACACGATGCTTATGCGATTGAAACAGAATGTGATGAACTTATTCTGTCGCATATGGATGTCAGACTCATCATACAGGTTCTTATCAATCTGATCGACAATGCAGTAAAATATACACCACCGGGATCAACAATATTTATTCGTGGAAAAAAAGAGGATGGTAAAGCATGGATAAGCGTAGAAGATAATGGCCCCGGAATTCCGGATGAAATGAAGTCCCATATATTTGAGATGTTTTTTACCGGAAAAAATTCGATTGCTGACAGTCACCGCAGTCTTGGACTTGGACTTGCACTCTGTAATTCAATCATTGAAGCGCATGATGGGGAACTTATACTTACGGATAATAAGCCTCATGGCTGTATTTTTACTTTTTCGCTGCCGTTAAGCGAGGTGACATTAAATGAATAAAACAACAATTCTGGTTGTCGAAGACGACCGCCCAATACGAAATCTGATCGGGACTACGCTAAAAACCCATGACTATAAATATCTTACAGCGGAAAATGGAACCGAAGCAATTCTGGAAGCTTCTTCCCATAATCCGGATATTATTCTGCTTGATCTTGGACTTCCGGATATGGAAGGCGTAGAGGTGATCAGAAAAGTGCGTACCTGGTCCAATATGCCAATTATCGTGATAAGTGCGCGAAGCGAGGACACAGATAAAATAGAGGCTCTTGACGCCGGAGCCGATGATTATATCACGAAGCCGTTTTCAGTAGAAGAACTGCTTGCACGTATACGTGTTACGCAGAGACGTCTTGCAATTACTCAGGCTGGTGAGACACAGGAAACATCTGTTTTTATTAATGGAGAATTAAAAATAGATTATACGGCAGGCTGCACTTACCTGAAAAATAAAGAACTGCATCTTACACCTATAGAATATAAGTTATTGTGCCTGCTGTCACGCAATGTGGGAAAAGTGCTGACGCATACTTATATTACTCAGCAGATATGGGGGAGCTGTTCAGAAAACGATATTGCTTCACTGAGGGTATTTATGGCGACTTTGCGCAAGAAGTTGCAACCTGATAAATCCGAAACGCAATATATACAGACACATATTGGCATTGGATACAGGATGCTCAGAATAGAATAAAATATATATAGGTTTATCACAGGGTATCTGTTATAATAGGTCATAAGTTTGCTTATGGAAAATGAAATAACTCAGAACAACATGTAAGAAGGAGGAATACATAATGATTTGTGGGATGACTTATTATCAGATATGCTGGTATTTTCTGATATATTCGTTTGGTGGCTGGATCGTTGAGGTAATCTTTCATGCAGTAGCACTTGGAAAGGTTATAAATCGGGGATTTCTGAATGGACCGGTCTGCCCGGTTTATGGATTTGGGGTTTTATCTGTCTTCGCATTGATAAACACACTTCAGAGCGGTGGACGCCAGATGAGTGATGTGATGTTGTTTGTTTTTGGAGTTATTCTGGCGACAGCAGTTGAACTGATCGCCGGCTGGCTGCTGGATGTATGTTTTCATGCGAGATGGTGGGATTATTCAGATAAGCCGCTGAATTTTCACGGATATATATGCATGGAATTCTCATTGCTGTGGGGAATGGCTATTGTTCTTGTTGTAAAAGTTTTTCAGAAATATGTGGAAAACAGTAATGTGATGCAGAATTCATCTACAATAGGCTGGGTTGTTCTTGCAATTCTTTATGCTCTGTATTTCGTGGATTTTGTTGTAACAGTTGCAGTTATACAGGGACTGAACAAGAAACTTACGAAGCTGGATAAAATTCGTTCAGATATGAGGATTGTGAGTGATAAGATCAGCACAACTGTTGCTACGACTACAATTGATACAGCACAGAAAGTAGGAGAGGGAAAGGTTCAGGCAGCCCTTGCGAAGGCGGAACTGCTGGATGCAGCAGCAGCCAAAAAGGACAATTCTCTTGAAATGCTTCGCATGAAAAAGGCAGAACTTCAGACTCAGTTTGATGAACTGTCAAATTCCATTACAAACCATGTAGTATTTGGCCAGGGAAGACTTCTTAAGGCTTTCCCGAGAATGAAGCACAGAGACTATTATGAAGTAATCCAGGAATTAAAAAAGAAACTGGAAAGATAATAACGGAAGCCCTCTGAGACAGTTCAGGATTCTCAGAGGGCTCATTTTATATTCATTTCAGGAAAAAATGAATCAGTTTACTATTCAGGGATTTATATGGCTGGTATCGCATTGGCAGATCCAGCCATGTTTTTTTGTCTACGATACTTTTGTAATGTGAAAATGTGCGGAAGCCTTCTTTGCCATGATATCCTCCCATACCGCTTTCACCGAAACCGCCAAAAGGCATTTCACTGGTAGCCAGATGAATGATCGTGTCATTGATACAGCCGCCTCCGAACTGACACTGGGACATAACCCTGTGTGCAGCAGTTTTGTTACGGGAAAAGAAATACAGGGCAAGCGGATGCGGCAGGGTGTTGATCTGGTGGATGAGATCATCCAGCGAATCATAGGTAAGAACAGGCATGACCGGACCAAAAATCTCTTCCTGCATGATGGGGTCATTATATGTTACATTGTCCATAACAGTTGGTTCGATGCGAAGTGCATCAGCATCTGTATGACCACCAAAGACAGTTTTGGAGCTGTCAATCAGTCCGGAAATCCTCTGAAAATGTTTGCTGTTGATGATTTTTCCATAATCAGGATTATCAAGTGGCTGACTGCCAAATTGAAGCGGAATCTGTTTTTTTACTTCTTCAATGAAAGCATCTTTTACGGAAGAGTGGCAGCAGATATAATCAGGTGCCACACAGGTCTGGCCGCAGTTAAGATATTTCCCGAAAACCACACGTCTGGCTGCAAGCTTAAGATCCGCAGAAGTGTCTATGATGCAGGGGCTTTTGCCACCTAATTCTAGTGTTAACGGAGTCAGATGTTCAGAGGCCTTTTTCATAACTTCCTTTCCAACAGCCTGGCTGCCGGTAAAAAAGATATAATCGAAATGTTCATTGAGAAGACTGGTATTTTCTGTACGTCCGCCTGTAACTACAGCGACAGCTTCAGAAGAAAAACATTCTTTTATTAGTTCGGAAATGACAGCACCGGTGTTGGGTGAGTAAGCACTTGGTTTCAGGATAACTGTGTTTCCGGCTGCAAGAGCGTCCACCAACGGATCAAGAGAAAGAAGGAATGGATAGTTCCAGGGACTCATGATCAGAACAACACCGTATGGGCCAGGTTTGGTAAAACTTCGGGAATGAAACTGAGCCAGAGGTGTATGCACCCTTTTTTCACGGGAAAAACTGCGGATATGCTTTAGCATATAAGAAATTTCGCTTAGAACAAGTCCGGTTTCACACATGTAACTTTCAAAATTGCTTTTGCCAAGATCCGCAGCCAGCGCACGGGCGATTTCATTTTCATGATTCTGGATACATGTCTTCAGCTTTTTCAGGGCATTTATGCGTGAATTGACATCAAGGGTTCGTTTACTGTAAAAATAGCTACGTTGTTTTTCGACAAGTGTATGAATTTCATTCTGCGTCATGGGAAGATTCCTCCTGTTTTCTGTTCATGAGAATATAATAAAATCTTTCCAGCTGATGAGCGTCCATCAGCACTGGTACAGGATAAAGTGGATTTCCTTCTTTGTCAGCATAACGGGCAAGTTTGGGAATATCCTCTTCTCTGATCTCATTTACAGTATCTCCGATGTTGAATCGTTTTTTCATATCTTTTACTGCCTGAATAAAAGCCTGCGCAGCTTCTTTTTCGGGAGTTTCCTTCGTGGCAACACCGGCAGCCAGAGCAAGTCTGGCAAGTTTCTTATTTATAACATCACCGTATTCTTCCAGCACAAAAGGAAGAAGTATGGCATTCGCAAGTCCATGTGGAACATTATACTGCCCGCCGAGGGTATGTGCAACAGCATGAACATATCCGACGTAAGATTTTGTAAAGGCACACCCGGCAAAATAGGAGGCGCGGAGCATGTTTTTACGTGCTTCTTTATCAGAACCGTCATTGTAGGCACGGTCAAGGTTTTCGAAGATCAGCTTAACTGCATCCAGAGCATTTTTGCGTGTACCCGGTGTAGTGGAGTTTCCAATGTAAGCTTCCACGGCATGGGTGAGAGCGTCCATTCCTGTTGTTGCTGTGATGAAAGGGGGAAGGCTTAAAGTGACTTTGGGGTCCAGAACTGCATATCTGGGAATCAGAGGGAAATCATTGATTGCATATTTATGTCTTGTTTCTGCATCTGTGATCACGGCAGCCAGTGTTGTTTCGCTTCCGGTTCCTGCAGTTGTTGGAATTGCAATAAGAAGAGGAAGTTTCTTGTGAACTTTGAGGATTCCTTTCATTTGTGCAAGAGACTGGTGAGGTTTGGCAATCCGGGCGGCTACAGCTTTGGCACAGTCCATACTGGATCCACCGCCAAAACCGATAACGGCTTTGCTTCCGGACTGATACCAGAGATTTTCGGCTTCCTGCACATTGACGGTAGTAGGGTTGGCAACAGTTTTGTCATAGATGGAATAAGAAATCTGATTTTCTTTCAGTGCTTTTTCCAGACGTTCTGTGAGACCAAGGTTGCGGATACCTTTATCAGTGATGATAAGTACATTATCGCATTTTTTTTTCAGGAGGATTTCCGGCAGAGCTTTTACGCTGCCGACAACTTCAGGATTACGGTATGGAAGAAAAGGAAGGGCGAATTTGAAAGCTTTCTGAAATGTACGACAGTATATTTTCCTTAATTTATTCATATAAAAGTCCTTTCGATAATTAAATAATTTGAAAATCAAAACAATGATATTATACCATTCATTTCAGTGTTGTAAAGATGTTTATATAATAAGATCTTGCTTAATTCTTATCGACAAACTGGCAGTTATTATGAGATAATGAGAATGGGATAAGCAAAACAATATAATTTTTTGAAGGAGGCTTTTATATGCAGGAAGTATTTGTGGAGTCATTTGATGGAACAAAGCTGTTTTTCAACAGAGAACTGGTGGAGAATGCCAGGGCTGCAATTGTAATTGTTCATGGTCTCTGTGAGCATCAGGGCCGTTATGATTATTTTGCAGACAAGCTTCATCAGGCGGGAATCAGTACATACCGCTTTGACCACAGAGGACATGGAAGGTCAGAAGGCGAACGGACTTATTACAGTGATTTCAATGAAATTCTGGATGATACAAATGTGTTTGTTGACCTTGCCATCAAAGAAAATCCGGACATTCCGGTATTCCTTCTCGGACATAGCATGGGAGGGTATACAGTTTCTCTTTATGGAGCAAAATATCCGGACAAAAAGCTCCGTGGCATTATTACAAGTGGAGCATTGGTCAGAGATAATGGTAAACTGATCACATCTGTGGACAGGACGCTGGATCCGCATACCAAGTTACCGAATGAACTGGGAGCAGGGGTGTGCTCAGTGAAAGAAGTAGTAGACTGGTATGGCAAAGACCCTTATAATACCAGCACTTTTACAACTGGTCTCTGCTACAGTATCTGTGACGGACTGGACTGGTTCAGTGCTAAAATGAAGGATTTTGCATATCCGGTTCTTATGATGCATGGTGAAAAAGATGGTCTGGTTAGCGTAAAAGATACCATGGATTTCTTTGCAGCAGCAGCTTCAAAAGACCGCCAGATGAAAATCTACGGAGGCCTTTTCCATGAAATCCTTAATGAATACTGCAGAGATGAAGTGATCTCAGATGTGATTGCATGGCTGGATCACAGAATCTGAATTTCGCCCAGGTAGTTATTCTGTAAAAGTATAGCGGGTCATATATCCGCCGGGTTCACCTGCTGAAATTATGGTATCTCCGGCAGAATTTGTAAAAATTTCTCTGATTGGAAACTGTGCATGTTCTTTTACGTAAGCTTCCGGACTTTCAATTTCAGCCACGATGATTTCCTGTCTGGCATGTCTGGTACCACCGCAGGGATTTATGTTTTCAATAATGATTTCATATTCTTTCATAACAGCATATCCTTTCATCATGAGCATATATTATAGTTGGAGGCGTTTGTTCTCCAAACATAATTATATAAAAAATGAGGCAGGGTTTCAAAACAAAAAGGAAGGATTTTTTTTGTTACCTGAGTATGATATGATAAAAGAAGTTCAGAAACCAGATAAAGAATAATAAAGGAAAGGAGCACAGAAATGAGTTTTCAGTTTGCACATTATAATTATAATGTTATGGATCTCGACAGATCAATTAAGTTTTATGAGGAGGCACTTGGACTTAAAGAAGTAAGACGTAAAGAAGCCGAAGATGGAAGTTTTATCCTGGCATATCTTGGGGATGGAAAGACAGGATTTCAGCTGGAACTCACCTGGCTGAGAGACTGGGAAAAGGATCATTATGATCTTGGAGATAATGAAATCCATCTTGCTTTTACAACAGATGACATGGAAGCAGCACATAAGAAACATGAAGAAATGGGTTGTATCTGCTTTGAAAATCCGGCGATGGGAATTTATTTTATAAATGATCCGGACGGATACTGGCTGGAGATTGTGCCGGAAAAAATGTAATATGATCTGAATACTCCCCCTTGGATGTGAAATCTGAGGGGGAGGTTTCTATATGAGAAGGTACAGAGGCGTTCTTGAATGGAAGGTATGAAAAATATATATGTATAAAAATATAATACAGTGGATATTTGAATATATAAAAAATATTTGTGAAAATGAACCAGTGATCAGACTGGGAGTTATGGGGGCTATAGGGGCAGTGCTTGCAATTGCGGCAGTTCGCATAATAAATAAGCTGATTATTATAAAACGCAGGCATAAGTTTTCAAAACATTATGGGAACATTGTATTGCCCAGAAATGTACAGATTAAAAAAAGAAAAGAATCAGGTGCAAATCATTTCAAATTAAGATATCCACACTGGAATGTAGAAAAAACTGATGGAACAGCCGATTTGAGGATAGGAAATAATTACATCATATGGGAAGAAAGTGTATTGTATGTCGATGAATATATAGTGATTTCAGAAGTTCCATATGTGTTGTTATATATTGTGAAAGAATTACGTAGTCAGGGAATAGTAATTGACTTATGTAGAGAAGAAAAATTGAAAAAAGTTCAGTTGTTGAAGAAAAAACAAGTCTTTATTGATGATGGAAGTATTAAGAAAATTGTAGACTATTATTCTGAAAAACCAACGGACTTTGAAAAATTCTGTGCAGATTTATTTGCAAGTATGGGGTACAAATATAAGCTTACACCGCCAACAAATGATGGCGGTTATGATATTCTATTAATTAAAAATGGAGAAAAAGTAATTGTAGAGTGTAAATGTTACTCCCCGGATAACAATATAGGACGTCCATATATTCAAAAACTGGTCGGGGCAAATCAGATTGTAGGCGCAGACAAAATGCTGTTTATTACTACAAGTGATTATTCCGCAGCAGCTGTTACGTATGCAGAAGAAGCAGGTGTGGAATTAATAAATGATCTGGGACTTTTGAAGTTACTCAAAAAAAAGGGATTTCTTAAAAAAGAAAATGCAGTAGTGAGTGATAAAGAATGCGAACTTCAAATAAAAGATATGCAGCCATATGTTCCGAAAGATATTTATGAAAAATATTTTATATAGATATCGACAGCTCTTGAAGAAGTTTTTAAATTTCTCCAAGAGCCGTTTTGTGCTTAGTAGTTATTTTGTAGGAAGCCTTAGAAGCGGCTGATACAGTGGAATAATTTGAAATATTCCAGGAAAAAATTAAACAGATAATAAGACAAAATGATAAAAAATGTTTGATAAAAGTAAATTCTTTTTTCATATGAAAGTTGCCTCCTTTTTATTGAGTATAGCATACTGTTTACAGAAACTAAACCCTGACAGGGAAGGTTTTATATTGTAAGAAATGTGGATATGATATAAAATAATAGAAATAGAGAAAAAACTCGGGAAGGAGTGAATGTAGATGGGAAGCTACCTGAATGTGAGCAATGGAAGTTTTGAACGTGCGGTAAATTCTGAAATATATGTAGATAAAACAGGGCTGATTGAGTATACAAATAAAGTGCTGAATACGATGGAATGTAATATCTGCGTCAGCCGTCCTCGTCGATTTGGAAAATCCATGACTGCAAATATGCTGGCTGCATATTACAGCAGAGGTTGCGATTCCAGAAAACTTTTTGCTCCTTATAAAATTGCAAAAAGTGAAAGTTTTGAGAAATATCTCAACAGATATGATGTTGTTTTTCTTAATATACAGGAATTTTTAAGTCAGAGTTCAAATATACAGGAGACACTATCTCTGCTTCGGCGAAGTGTTTTGTGGGAATTACTGGAGGAATATCAGGATGTCAGATATTTTGATAAAACAAACCTCACACGAACAATGCAGGATATTTATAATAAAACTCGAAATCCTTTTGTTGTTATTATTGATGAGTGGGATTGTATATTCCGAGAATATAAAAATGACAGTGGAGCTCAGAAAACATATCTTGATTTTCTGAGGGATTTGCTGAAGGATAAAGAGTATATTCATTTGGCATATATGACAGGGATTTTGCCTATAAAGAAGTATGGTACACATTCAGCTTTGAATATGTTTGATGAATTTTCCATGATAAATCCCGGACCTTTGGCAGAATATGTAGGCTTTACTGGGGAAGAAGTAAAAGAACTGTGCAGTAAATATCACATGCAGATGGCTGAAGTAAAAAGCTGGTATGACGGTTATTCATTTAGAAATGCACCGTCAGTATACAGTCCGCGTTCAGTTGTGACTTGTATGCGTCTGGGAGAAATCGGAAATTACTGGAATCAGACAGAAACGTTCGAAGCATTACAGACATATATAGATATGAATTTTGATGGTCTGAAAGATGATGTCCTCAGCATGATGGCAGGAGAAAAGATTTCGATAAATACAGCAAGTTTTACAAATGATATGACTACGTTTCGGACAGAAGACGATGTGCTGACTCTGCTTGTTCATCTTGGATATCTTGGATATGACTATGATAACAAGTGTGTATTTATACCGAACAATGAAATAAGGGGAGAGTATGTAAGTACAGTTGCTGTATCCGACTGGGGAGAGATTTCAAGATCGTTAAAGAATTCAGCGGATACGTTAAATGCAATATGGCAGAAAAAAACAAGACAGGTTGCGGAGGGAATAAAGCAGGCTCATTTTGAAACGTCACATATTCAGTATAATGATGAAAATGCATTAAGTTATACAATTTCACTGGCCTTATATGCTGCCAGAAATTTTTATACAGTACACAGAGAACTGGCAGGAGGAAAAGGATTTGCAGATCTTGTGTTTATTCCACGGAAAAAATTTGAGGATAAACCGGTACTTGTTGTGGAATTGAAATGGAATAAAAGTGCAGAAGGGGCAATAAAGCAGATCAAAGATAGGGAATATTGTGAGAGTCTGAAAGAATATACCGGAAACCTGCTTCTTGTTGGAATCAATTATGACAAAGAAACAAAAGAACATTCCTGCATGATTGAGGAATGTATAAAACATTGTTGACTGGAGCAGATGAGCAGGGCAGTCTGAGAAATACTTCTCAGGCTGCCCTGCTCTGGTGTATGGAGAAAACATCTTACTGGATAGGCTCGAAATCTACAGCACCATGTTTGCACAGCGGGCAGATGATATCTTCCGGAAGTTCATCTCCTTCATAGATATATCCGCAGACTTTGCATACAAAGCCTTTTTTGCCTTCTGTTTCCGGTTTCGGTTTTACATTCTGCTGATAATAAGTGTAGGTCATGGTATCCTGGTCACTCATGACACGTGCTTCTGTAACACTGCAGATGAACATTCCGTGAGTTCCGAGATCTACATACTGTTCTACTTTCAGGGACATGAATGCATTGATGTATTTATCAAGGAATACAAGTCCGTTGCCGGAGCGGTTGATCTTCTGACCTGCAAATTTATCTACAGTTCTTCCGGACTGGAAGCCGAACTGCTGGAAGACAGAGAATGGTGCGTCAACAGAGAGACAGTTTACATTCAGGATTCCGGTCTGCTGGATCACATGATGGGAGTAGTTTGTCTTGTTGATATTTACTGCTACACGATACGGATTATCGGTCAACTGAGTAACTGTATTTACGATGAGTCCGTTGTCGCGTTTTCCGTCATTGGAGGTCACTACATAGAGACCATAGCCGATGCGGAAAAGGGCGGACATGTCGTTTTTGTTTGCAAGATTATCATCTTTTGCAATATATTCCTGGCAGAGTTCATCTGACATTGCTTCGATTTCTTTTCGGTTTTCTTCTTTTACAGCGGACCAGATGTGAACGGAATTTTTCAGCCAGTCAATCTTTTTGCATTTGGACATCATTTCTTTCATGATCTTTGCTGCCAGGGGTGCCCAGGTGCCGTTTTCGATAAGACCAACTGTACGGTTCTGATAGTTATGTTCAACAAGTCTTGTAATAAAGTCGTTCATAAAAGGATAGATACTTGCATTATAGGTTGTGGTTGCAAGGATAAGCTTGGAATAGCGGAATGCATCACTCAGTGCCTGAGACATATCATCCCTTGCAAGATCATAAACCAGGACACGTGGACATCCTTTGGCTTTCAGTTTTTCTGCAAGAAGAGCAACCGCATTTCTGGTATGACCATAAACAGAAGTATAGGCAATAACGATTCCGTCAGATTCAGGTGTGTAGGAAGACCAGGTATCATAAAGACCGATATAATGACCGAGATCTTCTGAGAGAACCGGACCGTGAAGTGGGCAGATGATCTGAATATCAAGGGTTGCAGCAACTTTCAGAAGATTCTGTACCTGTGCACCGTATTTTCCTACGATACCGATGAAGTATCTTCTGGCTTCATTATCCCACGGTTCATCTGCATCAAGTGCACCGAATTTACCAAATCCATCAGCAGAGAAGAGAACCTTTTCTGTACTGTCGTAAGTGACCATAACTTCCGGCCAGTGTACCATCGGTGCAAATACAAAGGTGAGCTGGTGATAACCAAGGGAAAGAGTGCTGCCGTTCTCAGCTATTACTTTCTGTCCTTCCAGATCAAGTTCAAAGAAGTTGCGGATCATATTAAAAGCTTTTGCTGTTGCAACAACAGTAGTGTCCGGATACACTTTCAGGAAATTTGCAATGTTTGCAGCGTGGTCAGGTTCCATATGCTGTACGATCAGGTAATCAGGTTTGCGTCCATTTAAGACCTGCTGGATGTTATCGAGCCACTGATGCGTAAAATCAGCGTCTACAGTATCCATGACTGCGATTTTTTCATCGAGGATAACATACGAGTTATAGGACATTCCGTTGGGAACTTTGTACTGTCCTTCAAAAAGGTCGATGCGGTGATCATTTACGCCTACATATTTAATGGTATCTGTGATCTTCATAATATTTCCCTCCATTTGTTCTGAGAATTATATATAGCAGTAAAAACAGTTTTATTAATTGTGTAAAAGAGTTGCTTAACTTTGTTAAAAGAATAACAGAATTGAGAGAAAAAATCTGTTGCAAATGTCACAAAACAGTTAATTGTTGAGAAAGTTTATGATATAATTCTGGTAAGAAATGTCAGTATACAACAGGATTTTTATCCGGGAGCAAGAGGCAAAGATGAAACAGCATATAACACTTTTTACAGATATTCTTCCCGAAGAACAGGAAAGAATGCGAATCTGTTTTAATGCGAGGGAAGAAACTTTCCGAAGTGGAGAAACAATTATGGAGTATGCAGGTACCATGCAGAAAATAGGCGTGATTCTTTATGGACGTGCAGTTCTCTATTGCTGTGATACAGACGGAGATGAGAACATGATCGACGAACTGAATAAGGAGGCTGTGTTTGGGGAGCCGTTTCTTCTGCCTTCGGATTCACAGCACTATTATGTTGTAGCAGCAGAGGAGACAAGGGCGATGTTCATTGATTATGAGCATGTGATCAAGAGATGCGAGAATGCCTGTCATCATCACAGCCAGATGGTAAGCAACCTTCTGCAGCTGACAGCGCTCCAGTCGAGACAGCAGATGGAGAGGATTTATGTATTGTCCAGATCAACGACACGTCAGAAGATTTTGTCGTATCTGAATGCGCTTTCCGCAGAAAAACAGAGTGATACAGTTCGAATTCCCATGTCGTACACATCTCTTGCACAGTACCTCAGTGTGGACCGGAGTGCAATGACAAGGGAATTGAAAAACCTGGAAGAAGAACAGATAATAGAAAAAAACGGCCGGAACATTCTGGTCAGAAAATACAGGCTTCAAATATAGACTAACGGTAATGAGAAAGGAGAATTACGTAAGATGAAAAGAAAAATTTTGACAGGACTTCTGAGTCTGACTCTTGCGATACAGCCTGTATCTGTGTGTATGGCAGAAGATTTCAGCGCAGGAGATACAGTAACAGAAAATATTTCAGAAACTGAATCAGAAGAAGTACAGCAGGAAAATTCTTCTGATACTACAGAAGAAACCGTGATTGGTGACAGTGTGCAGATTACTGAAAGTGACAGTGCGACCGAAGAAAACGCAGATGCAGAATCTGGTGAGACGGTTACAGTTACTGATGAAGAAAACCCTGATTCAGAGTCAGAGATCGGTATATCTGAGGAAGACACAGACGGAGAGGCTGTAGAAATCCAGGAAGAGGAAGTCTTTTCTGATGATGCAGGTCAGGAAGGTGATGAAGCAGGAAGAGCCTTTAATCTTGGAAATGGAATCACTGCAAAACTGGATGCAAATATACTTACTGTCAGTGGAAGTGGTGCAATGCCGGATTTTGAAGAGGCATCAGATGCCCCCTGGTTTACGAACTATACAGGTATAAGCAGAATTGTTATTGAAGAAGGAATTACCAGAATCGGAAAGAACAGTTTTGCAGAGCGATTCAATCTAATGAATATTTCACTTCCGGAGAGTCTGACGGAGATCGGTGTCGGAGCTTTCAGCGACTGTAATGATGACAGGCTGGAAGAAATCACTTTTCCAGAGAGACTTACTGTAATTGGAGAAGGCGCATTTCAGGGGTGCACGTACCTCAAGACTCTTACATTTGGAACGGACAGTAAACTTCAGACAATCGGGGATCATGCGTTTAAGAATACCGGACTTGTGAAGGTAACGATGCCGGCTTCTGTAAAAACACTGGGAACGGATGTATTTGGTAATTGTGGGTCACTGGAAGAACTGAACATGTCAGAGGGGAATACTGTTTATGCATCAGATGCAGGTGTACTTTATTCCAAAGACATGAAAACTCTTTATCTGTGTCCGTGGAACAAACAGGGAACCAGTTATAAGATTCCGTCAGGAGTTACTATTATTGAAGAAAATGCTTTCAGCAATAACAAAAACCTTCAGGAAGTCATTCTTCCGGGAACATTGAAGACCATAAAAACAAGTGCATTTGAGTCATCTGCAATTGAAAAACTGATTATACCGGATTCCGTAACTTCTGTTGAAGAATATGCATTCCGTTCCTGCACAAAGCTTAAGTCAGCTGTGATAGGAAAAGGTCTTGCTGTTGTTACAAATTCAGTTTTTGCTTACTGCAGCAGTCTTGGAAGTGTTGTTCTTGGCAGCTCCGTAAAAACGATCGAAGGCAGAATGAGTGACGGAGAACTCATAAAAGACGGTGCATTCAAAAACTGTACATCCCTTACTTCTGTAACGATTCCGGCTTCGCTTGAAATGATCGGAGCAGGCGCTTTTGAAGGCTGTACAGCTCTGAATCTCAAATATCCGTCCTGGCTTGTGGGAATGGAAGACGGTTCATATCTTAAGGTTGAAACCCTGAGTTATACAGGTAATTGTCATTATAAAGACGCATATGAAGTTCTGAATATTGTTAATCAGGAACGTGCAAAATGTGGGCTTTCATCACTTGTCATGGACAGAGATCTTATGGAAAGCGCCATGCAGAGAGCAGCAGAAACCTGTCTTGATTTTGACCATATGAGACCTTCCGGAATCAACTGCTTTACGGTAAACACGAAAGCAAGCGGAGAAAATATTGCAGCAGGAAGCAGTACAGCATCAGCAGTAATGGAAAACTGGATGAACTCCCCCGGACACAGGGAAAATGTCCTGAGAGACAGTTTTACATCCGTGGGTATCGGATGTTTTGAACAGGGTGGTGTGAAGTACTGGGTACAGCTTTTTGGTACGAATGCACCGGATTCTTTTGCACAGCCGTCAGACAGAAGTGTGACAGTAAAAGTTCGTATGAAGGCAGCTGATTATCAGAAACATGCACTTCTGGAATGGAAAGAAGGAGGCACTGGAGCTATAGAGATCGGTTCGTCCGGAATTCTGCAGTTTTATATTCAGAATGTGGGGTGGAGCCGTGTACGTTCCTGGCCGGATAACAGTACATTCAAATGGAGCAGCAGTAACAGTAAAGTTGCAACGGTAGATCAGAACGGTAAAGTAAGTACAGTAGCCATTGGCACAACAACAATTACGGCAACAGGCGCAGGACTTACAGCTACAATGCAGGTTACAGTAAAAGCAAAACCCGAGATTAAAGCAACAAGTGTCCGTCTGAATCAGAAAAAACTGTCACTTCTGAAGGGAAAGAAATATACCCTGAAAGCGACAATAAAACCGTTCAATGTGAAAAACAGAAAACTTAAGTGGACAAGTTCCAACAAAAAAGTTGCAACTGTGAATAAAAACGGAAAAGTTACCGCAAAGAAAAAAGGAACAGCGACAATAACAGTAAAAACCGCCAACGGAAAGAAATATTCCTGCAAGGTAACTGTAAAGGAAGTACGTTCAAAGAAAATAAAGCTTAATATAAAAACACTGAAAGCGTACAGAGGTTATAAGTTTACCCTGAAGAGAAAACTCACGCCTTCCAATTCTACAGACAAAGTTACCTGGAAGAGTTCAAACCCGAAAGTTGCCACTGTATCTTCAAAGGGTGTCGTAACAATGAAGAAAAAAGGAAAAGCTGTGATCACGGCGACAACAGAGAGCGGCAAAAAAGCCAAAGTCCAGGTTACAGTCTGGAAGAAAAAGAAAGTGTCAAAGAAGTAAAAACGGATTAAAAACTATGGGTGTACAAGAATCCGGAAACTGTTTTTATAAAAGTCAATCAGTCCATCGGAGCGCATTCTTCCGAGTTCTTTCGAGAGAGCACTTCGGTCTACATTCAAATAATCGGCCAGCTGCTGGCGGTCAAAGGGAATCTGGAAGGTATTACTTCCAGATTTTCCTGCCTGTGAGGAAAGATAGATCATAAGACGCTCGCGTATCGTCTTTGGAGAAGTACAGAAGATACGACTGGACAGAATAAGGTTTTTCTGCATGGACTGAAGAAGGAGGTTCTGGATTAGTTTTGCATACCAGGAGGCAGAACTGTAGTGGCTGCTTTTCAGAAGGGTAATGTCCAGAAAAAGAATCTCAGAAGCTTCCCCTGCCACAGCGTTCACCATCATCGGTTCCTGACAGAATGCATATGTCTCTGCGAAGACATGGCCGGCAGGAATATTGCTGAGGATCGTTTTGTTTCCCTGAAAATCTACATTTTCAATATTTATATTTCCGGAGATTACAATACCGATTTCATCTACAGTATCTCCCATATGAAAGATAACAGAATCTTTTTTATATTTTGTAGTGCGCATACAGCCACAGCTGCACATTTCTTCCCATTCTTCATCAGTGATATATTGAAACAGTGGTGTGGATATTTTTTTCATGGAATCTCCTTTTGTGGTTATAACCACGTAAAAATTTCTTTTATTGTACTATTATTCAAATGCAAAGTAAACCCGATGCAAAAGGAGAACAGAAAATGATCAGAAAAATTATCCAGATAGATGAAGAAAAATGTAACGGCTGTGGAGCCTGTGCAGCAGCCTGCCATGAAGGGGCAATCGGAATGGTAAACGAAAAGGCCAGACTCCTTCGTGAGGATTACTGTGATGGACTTGGAGACTGCCTTCCGGCATGTCCGACAAACGCGATTACTTTTGTTGAAAGAGAAGCAGCTGCCTATGACGAAGCAGCAGTGAAAGTGCATATGGCAAATCGTGCAAGAACAGGTGGTGGATGTCCGGGAAGCAGGGCAATGACTCTGAAACATGAAGAGAAACCAGGGGCAGCAGAAACTGTTATCAGACAGGAGTCCTCACTCGGGCAGTGGCCATGTCAGATTAAACTTGTACCGCTGCAGGCCCCATATTATGAGGGAGCAGACCTTCTGATCGCAGCAGACTGTACTGCTTATGCCTATGCAAATGTCCATCAGGAATTTATGCAGGGAAAGATAACCCTGATCGGCTGTCCGAAACTGGATGCAGTGGATTACAGCGAGAAACTTACGGAGATCATCAGACTGAACAATATCAGAAGCGTGACTGTTCTCAGAATGGAAGTTCCGTGCTGTGGTGGTCTGGAACATGCGACAGTAACAGCAATGAAAAACAGCGGAAAACATCTCCCATGGCAGGTTGTGATTTTCACTGTAGATGGAAAAATAAAAGAATAAAATCCTGAAATAGATATTGGAAAGGATTGCCAGATCTGTCACAGACAAGTCTGGCAATCCTTTTGCATTGTACAGGGAGTTCAGGTATACTGAAATTAAGTAAAATATAAGAGGAAGGGATGAAAAATGAAGTTCTGTGAGTGCTTAAATGATTACATAGAGAAAATTTCCTGTACAGGAAAGGAACTTGCCAAAAACAGCAATATTTCAGAAGCTATCATCAGCCGTTACAGGAATGGTGAACGTGTCCCGGACGCAGATGGAGAATATCTGCGAAATCTTGCTGAAGGAATTGCCCGGACAGCAGCAGAAAAAGGCATCAGAGATATAGAGGCAGGAGTTGTTCTGGAGAAATTTCAGAGTCTTCTTACAGAGAAAAAGTCAGATGGATTTTTCAGTCAGAAACTGGATATTCTGATACGGGAACTGAATATAAATATATCTGTATTTGCGGATGCGCTTCATTATGATCCTTCCTATATTTCAAAGATAAGAACAGGCAAAAGAAAGCCTGCACATCAGCAGGAATTCCTGGACTGTGTATGCAGATATGTAGCGGAAAACTGCAGATCCGAAAGGGAAAGCAGCATTCTGGCGAGTCTTCTGAACTGTAAAGAAGATAAAATACAACAGAAGGAAAATCTGCAGATGATTCTTCGTCAGTGGCTATGCTCGGCAGAAAGAGAAGAGGATTATATCTCCGGTTTTCTTAAAAAGGTAGACGAATTTAATCTGGATGACTATATCCGCATCATACATTTTGATTCACTGAAAGTGCCGAAAATTCCGTTTCAGATGCCTGTATCCAGACACTATCACGGACTGAAAGAAATGCGGGAAGGAGAACTGGATTTCCTGAAAACAGCAGTTCTTTCAAGGTCCATGGATCCTCTGTATCTCTGCTGCGATATGCCAGTGGAAGATATGGCAGAGGATCAGGATTTTTCCCAAAAGTATATGTTCGGTCTTGCCATGGCACTGAAAAAAGGACTTCATATTAATATAATCCATAACGTGGAACGTCCCATGAAAGACATGATGCTGGGTCTCGAGAACTGGGTTCCCCTGTATATGACAGGACAGATTTCCCCCTATTATATAAAGGGAGTCCAGAATGAAATTTATGGCCATCTTCATTATTCGGCAGGTACAGTTGCAATGACAGGAGAGTGCATCAGCGGACATCATGATATGGCTCATTATTATCTCACTAACAACAGAGAAGAGGCAGAATTTTACCGCAAAAATGCAGAATTTCTCCTGAAAAAGGCAAAACCGCTGATGGAAATTTACAGGGATCAGCAGAAACTGGAGCTGGAAAAATTCCTTGAGGAAGACAGCAGGGTTCCGGGAAGAAGGAGAAGAATTCTGGCGGCACCTCCGCTGTTTTTATTGCCGGAAGAACTGTTGAACAGGATTCTTGATCGGTGCAATGTGAAAGCAAAAAGAGAAATAAAAGAGTATCAGGAAAAAGAAAAGCAGCGCATGGAGAAGATTTTTTTACACAGCAGAGTGACAGATGAACTGTCGGAAATATCCGAAAAAGAATATGCGGAACATCCGATTGCGCTGCCTGTTGCCGGCTGCTTTCTGGAAGAGAATATTCTCCTTAATTATGAAGAATACAGGGCATGTGCAGAGGCAGCAGAAAAATATGCAAAAAAGCAGGAAGCATATGAATTTGTCAGTGCAAGGGTTAGAGGATTTCGCAATATCCAGATCAACTGCCACGTGGGGAAATGGTGTATGGTATCAAAGAACAAGGCACCGTCCATACATTTTGTGATCTATCATCCGAAGCTCAGGCATGCTCTGGAGAATGTTTATCTTCCGATCAGAGATGAAGAACCGGAGCAGGAAGACGCTGATCGGACAGATATAAAATAAAGGCAAAAAGAAGGAGGAGAAACGATGAAACAATTAAAGAAAAGAATGGTGAGTATGATGCTGATACTTCTGCTGCTGGTGACTGCGATACCGGCAATGCCAGTGGAGGTACAGGCAGCCGCACCGGGAAGAGTAACAGGATTCAGTGCTGTTTACATGCAGGGAAAAACAAAGATCAGCTGGAAAAAAGCACGCGGTGCGAAGAAGTATGAGATCTACCGTTCAACAAACGGAAAGACCTTTAAAAAGGTTAAAACAGTAAAAACACGTTCCTGGAAAGACACTAAAAAAGGGGAATTATGGTACAAGGTAAGAGCAGTCAACGGAAAGAGTAAAGGTGCTTTCAGTGCAGCAAAATCCGTATATACACTGAGGGGCTGGATTCCGTTTCGGGTGCAGGGCAATTCTTTTATCAGTGCAGGTACGAGTATTTTCCCGATTGCATTGTGGAATGACGGAGGCAAAAAAGTCTCGTTTATTGGAAACAGTAAGGATGGCAGGAATATGAAGACGCATCCGATTATGGTTTATAATAAACAGACAGGACAATTTGAGAAGACAGTTTTTACAAATCAGTCTTATTATGCAGGAGCACTCTGTAATGCAGCAGGAGAGACAAACATAAGGACACATATCCTGAAAAGAAAAGGTAAATACAAGATCTACGTAGCAGGACTTGGAATGATCTATCCTTATGTCAATGCATACGATGATTCCAGTAAGTATGCATATTATATCATTACTTACTTCAAGGTAGGAGGACGGAAATACAGTCCGACTGTAAGCAACGAACCGACTGCGAAAAAAGATTATATGGTACAGAGAGTGAAATAAAACAGAATAACAGAATACAAAGAACAACAGCCGCCGGGAATGAATGAAACCGGCGGCTGTTGCTGAGAGAGAGTCTGATGTTGGAATCGAAAGTTCCCAACTATATTACAGATAAAAGTCTGACTGGTCATACATACAGTTACAGGATTGCTAAAAGTGGAACTTCTTATAGTAACCCATAGTTGTTAGAAGAAAAATTTCTTTCAGGCTTTACAAATTATGGCAGATTTTGTATGATTTTATTAAATGAAAACGGAATTTATCCGGTTTCATAAGTGTTTTTATTAGTGGGTGAGAAAACTAAATGAATACGAGACAACTGAAGTATATGCTGGAGATCGCCAGGTGCGAAAGTATTTCAAAGGAAGCAGAAAATCTCTTTATTTCCCAGGCAGGGCTTAATCAGCAGCTGTTTAAGAAAGAGAAGGAGATAGGGCAGCTATTTGAAAGAGACACTCACCATCTGAAAATGACAAAAACAGACGCAAAAAAAGGCCGGAAGATATCCGATCCGTCTTGCAGTCAGACATGGAAAAAATCTTGAGAAAAAAAGCAGCCCTGTATGGCACTGAGCAGTCTCCTGCATATATTATAAGTCTCAGAAAGAGAGGAAAATATATGAAGAGAAAAGAACTGCTTGTATGTCTGATGATTCTGTCACTGGCAGGTAACGCTATGGTTGTTTACGGAGACACAGCGAAAACAAATAATGTTTCAACAGGAGAGGAAAATCCATCACAGGAAAAACCAGAAGAAAGACAGCAGGGAGAGCATGAAAAACATGAAATGGATGAGGGAACAGTAATTGCTCCTTCCTGTACAGAGAAAGGTTATACACTGTACAGATGTAAGGTGGAAGGCTGTACATATGAAGAACGAAAAGATGAAAAAGATCCTCTTGGCCATGATCTGAAAGAAGTATCAAGAACCGAAGCTGAGGGAGAAATACCCGGTTATATTTTATATGAATGTCAGAGAGATAATTGCGATTATCAGACTGAAACTGAGATCAAAAAAGATGAAGAAAATCCATCAGATGATTCGTCAGTTACACCTGGACAGGGAGATGATACATCGGCTTCAAATCATGGTGAAACGAAACCGGAGCCAGGCAATGATACATCGGATCCAGGGAAAACAATGCCAGATTCAGAGGACAAAACATCAGAATCTATAGACAGCAAGACCGGAGAAAAAGAATCCTCTGAGAATCCGAAAGAAGGAGAAATTCCTGATTCTGAAAGTAAGGATAATTCACAGCAGCCAGAAGAATTGCCGGAAGTTGACCCGGAATCAGAGGGTGAAGTCATGACATGGGCATCGGCGACTTCTACAGATATTGTTACAGAATATGATCCGGAAACAGCATCAGATACTATACAGATACCGGCAGATGCATCACAGCCGGAGATGGTTACAGAAATAGAAGGGCGTACAGTTCCGGAGGGGACTGCCAGAATCACAAGGGACAGTAACGGAAATATCACAGATCTGGAACTTTCCATGGAACTGACTGAAATGAAAAACGGAGTTTCTTTTTCAAGTGAAACGGAAACGCTGAAATCTGTCACATTGAAAGACCTGAATAATGAAAAGAATTTCAGGATTACACTGAAAACAGAGAAGAAAGCTGATGAACTGGGAATCCGCCTGACTGAAACAGAAAAAGGAACTCTGATCATTCTTACAGAGAACAAAAAAGAACTGTATATAGTTAAATCAGATGAGAAGGATGGGAAAACTGTATTTACAACTTCTTCCGGTGGAAGCTGTGAGATCAGCAGAGAAAACAAAGAGATTTCTGTTTCGTCAATGCATATTTCAGAGAAGGATAACAACAGAATTCTGCTGACAGACCTTAGAGAACATAAACCGGCGGTGAAATTTCTCTCAGCTGAAAAACTTAGTACAAAGGACAGGAAACAGGAAGAAAATCTCAGGGAAAAACAATACTGGATCCGCCCATATGGTGATCCATGCAGAGAGCCGGTTATTATAAAAATATACGAAAAAATGTAAGCTGTTTTTTATGATATAAAAGTGCAGAATTTTTACAGAAATATGATTGTAGCGGTGAAAGAAGTATGCTATATTGAGGCAGAAATATGATATGGCAGGAGAAATTTATTATGATAAAAATGATTGTGACAGATATAGATGGAACCCTGGTGAAAGACGGAACTCTTTCTATTAATCAGGAATATATGACTGTGATAGAGAAGCTGAGAGAAAAAGGGATTGTTTTTGTGGCATGTTCGGGAAGACAGTTTACAAGTGAACGTCAATTGTTTGCTCCTGTAAAGGATATGATCTACTTTGTTTCTGACGGTGGAACAGTTGCACGAAAAGACAAAGAGATTCTGAAAGTCTGGCCGCTGGCAGATGAAATATGGAAAAATATGCGTCAGATGGTTCATACAAAAATGCCGGAATGTGATTATTTTGTATGTACACCGGAGTGCTGTTATGCAGAAAATGAAAACAGTCCCATGTTCCGCTGGCTTCGGGATTCCTATAAATGCGATATCCGTGAGATACCGGATGTGACGAAGCTTGATGGTAAACAGGTGACGAAATTTTCTGTCTATCACACAGACCGATGTGAGGAAATGTGTGAACCGCTTTTTACTCCTGCATGGAAAGATAAAGTGGTCATGGCAGCTGCGGGAAAAGAATGGATGGACTGTACACCACTGGGAGCAGATAAGAGTACAGCAGTAGAATTTCTTCAGGTATATCTGGGGATTTTGCCGGAAGAAACCTGTGCTTTCGGAGATAATATCAATGACATCGCCATGCTTGAAAAAGCAGGTATGAGTTACGCAGTCGGCAATGCAAGAGAAGAAGTCCAGGCAGCAGCAAAAGAAGTCTGCCCGCCTTACTGGGAGGATGGAGTACTGCAGGTATTGAAGAAAATGCTGTGATTCCCCTCAATTGCTGTCCTTGCTTTACCTGGCTTAGAGTTTTTCATGAAAATAGAATCTGTTCCAGAAGAGGAAAAATGATATGGAAACTGCCCCCCGAAATTTTCAGATTTTGTGGGGGCTATTTTGTTGTTTACAGGAGTAAAGTCTGATATATTGAAAGCAGAAATAACCGCATTTATAAAACATATGGAGAAGTGAAATAATGAAGGTAATAGAGACTGATAAAAACAGACATAAAATACCACAAAAAGAAGAATTTTCTCCGCTTGGTGAAGTCCTGGAAGAAGAAAATCCGGATAATATTGAACAGCAGGAAGAGAATCTCCGGAAACTCAATGAATATACATATTTTGACGGCGATGCGATCCTGAAATCGCAGAAATTTCCGAAAACATCTCTTGATGCCGGAAAGAAGCTGTTTGAGAAAAATCAGGTCACAGTTCAACGGATAGGAGATGGCTTTACCAGCGGCAGCAGTGAGAAATGTGGTCAGATCGAAGCTGTAGTAAAAGGCCAGAGAGAAGAATACCCTGTAAGCATTATTTTCAGCAGAGATAAGATGCTGTATACACAGTGTGACTGTCCTGAGTGCAGAAGATATGTGTGGGGCTGGAGAGAATATGATTCTAAATGCCGTTATACAGTAGCTGTTGCAATGTATCTTAGAGATTATCTGAAAAAGAATAATTTTGCCGATGCGACAGACAGAAACGGAGAAAATCTTCTTATGGCATATAATATAAATTATGCCAGAGCAGGACAGGTCAGAAGCAGAGATCAGGAACAGAGTATAAAACTGATTCCCCGACTGATAAAGAAAAAAGGTGAACTTTTTCTTTCATTTAAAATTGGTGCAGGGAAAATGTTTGTGGTCAAGAATCTCAGAGAATTTTCTGAGAGTGTCAGGGAAGGAGCTGCTGTTCAGTATGGGGCTTCTACAGAAATCAGCCACAAAACAGAGAATTTCACAGAAGAAAGCAGGAAATGGATCCAGTATATTGACAGGGCTGTAAGTGAAGAAGAACATCTTCTGGAACGTGCAGAAGAATCCGGAATGTATATTCCCGGAAAGATGAACATAGGCAGTGACCTGGATCTGTTTGGCTGGAGACTGGACAGATTATATGAGCTTCTGGGTGAAACACAGATAGAATATGAAGATCGTGATGGAACCAAAAAAACAAAAACCATGCTCCATTGTACAGAAGCGAATCCACGTGTGACCATGCGGATTGAAGAGTGCAGCAGGGAGAAAAAAGAATTCCACGGAGTTTCTGTGAGAGGAAAGTTACCGGTACTTTTTCACGGACTCAGATGTGGATATTTTGTACAGGAAAACACTTTTTGCAGAACAACTGATGATTTTACGGAGAAGATAAAACCACTGGAACAGTTATCCAGAAACGGCAGTTTTCATTTCCAGATGGGACGTAATGCTCTTGCCGGGTTTTACTACAATGTACTTCCAAAACTGCAGGAAATAGCGGACATTACAGAGACTAATCCGGAAAAATTCCGGCAGTATCTGGCTCCACAGGTTCATTTTGTGTTTTATCTGGATGCGCCGGAAGACAATGTGACATGTCAGATTCATGCACGTTACGGAAGCAGGGAATATTCCGTAACAGATATGATATGGGGCAATAATCAGGGAGTTGAAAGTGAAAAATTCAGGGATGTTCACAGAGAAGAAGCAGTTATGGGAAGAACCATGGAACTGTTCTGTGGATATGACAAAGAGACAGATGTGTTGCACTGTGATTCAGACGAGGAAATAATCTATCAGCTGATGGAATCTGGAATAGATGAACTTCTGGAACTTGGAGAAGTTCAATGTACGAACCGTTTCCGAAACCGCCATGTGATACGTAAGGTGAAAACTTCTGTTGGAGTTTCCGTAGCAGGAAATCTTCTGGAACTGGATATTTCCACGGAAGATATTTCAGGAGAAGAACTTCTGGATATCCTGAGAAGTTATAAACAAAAGAAAAAATATTACCGTCTGAAAAGTGGAGAGTTTGTAAATCTCAAAGGCCAGGAACTTGGTATGATGGCAGAAATGATGGATACGCTTCATCTTTCACCAAAAGAATTTATAAAAGGCAAGGTGCATATTCCGGCGTACAGAACACTTTATCTGGATCGGCTTCTCGAAGACAACGAAGAGATTTACAGCAGCAGAGACCGGCATTTTAGAGATATTGTCAAAGGATTCAAAACTATCAAAGACGCAGATTTTGAAGAGCCGGAAAGCCTTTCAAAGACTATGAGAAATTACCAGAAAGATGGATTTCGCTGGCTTCGTACACTGGAAATGTGGAAGTTCGGGGGCATACTTGCAGATGACATGGGACTTGGAAAAACACTCCAGATGATAGCTGTATTTCTGTCTGCAAAGCTGGAAGGAAAGACTGGAACTTCACTGGTAGTTGCACCTGCAGCACTGGTGTATAACTGGGGGGAAGAACTGGGAAAATTTGCTCCGGCACTGAATGTTTCACTGATAACAGGAAGCCAGACAGAGCGAAAACAGAAGCTTCAGAACTGGCAGGAAGCGGATGTTCTGGTAACATCCTATGATCTTTTGAAAAGAGACATAGATCAGTATGAAGAAAAAGAATTTCTGTATGAAGTGCTCGATGAGGCTCAGTATATAAAGAATCATAATACGGCTGCAGCAAAAGCTGTCAAAGTCATCAAAAGCCAGACCAGATATGCTCTTACCGGAACTCCAATCGAGAACCGGCTCAGTGAACTGTGGAGTATTTTTGATTATCTTATGCCGGGATTTTTATATGGATATGATACATTCCGCAGAGAAATCGAGACGCCAATTGTTAAAAATAAAGATGAAACAGCAATGGAACGTCTGCAAAAAATGACAGGCCCTTTTATTCTCCGGCGACTGAAAGAAGATGTACTGAAAGACCTTCCGGAAAAGCTGGAAGAGATCCGATATGTGAAATTTGAGGACAGGCAGCAGAAGCTTTATGATGCACAGGTTGTTCATATGAAAGAAACCATTGCACATCAGGATGAAGGAGAATTTGCAAAAAATAAATTCCGGATTCTGGCAGAACTGACAAGGTTAAGACAGATCTGCTGCTCACCCGAACTTTGTTTTGAAGATTATAAAGGTGAATCTGCAAAAGTGGAATCTTGTATACAGCTGATCCAGAGTGCGATTGACGGTGGACACAGAATGCTTCTGTTTTCCCAGTTTACCTCTATGCTGGATATCCTGAAAACCAGACTGGAAGAAGAAAAGATTCCTTATTATGAGATTACCGGAGAAACGTCAAAAGAAAAACGTCAGGAATTGGTGAAAAATTTCAATGCAGGAGATGTTCCTGTATTTCTGATCTCATTGAAAGCAGGTGGCGTAGGATTGAATCTGACAGGTGCAGATGTTGTTATTCATTATGATCCATGGTGGAATCTGGCAGTACAGAATCAGGCAACAGACCGTGCACATCGTATTGGTCAGACGAAAAAAGTTACAGTATACAAACTGATAGCCAGAAACACTATAGAAGAAAAAATACAGAAACTTCAGGAAACCAAGAGAGATCTGGCAGAACAGATCATTGGAGGAGAATCTGTACAGTTTGGTAACATGTCCAGAGAGGATATGATAGAACTGTTAGATATAAAGTAAAAAATATCCTACAGAACGCAGATACAAAATGCAGTTCTGTAGGATATTTAAGTTTATACCGGCAGTCTTTGCTGAATTGGAAAACTGACTTCCAGTTTGCAAAAGTAAACCCCTGTTCCTAAAAGTTCTTGCAAGACTAAATTCCGGCATATCAAGAAATCATGATTTTAGCGGAATTTAC
>NZ_JBQHUL010000030.1:0-47607 GCF_052065235.1 Blautia sp. HCP28S3_G10
GGTGAATGTTGTTGTCTTGCCATAGTTGGACTCCTTTCGTTATAAAAATCATACGGGAAATCCAACTTAGAAACAATGATTTTTTTGTCTTAATTTATGGGTTCATTATAAAAATCAGAAAGTAAGGGTGACGTATTATGAGAAAATTGAAAAAATCAGGGCTGGCAGTTTTACTGCTGGCCGTCAGCCTTGGCGGATACAGTATTTGTATGGAAAATGTTCAGGCAGCAGATGAGGCTGTTGAGTTTACAGCAGAAGATTCAGAGGACGAAATGAATCTGACAGTGGAAGAACCAACAGATGAAAATGAATCGGAAGCAGAAATTGCTGATGAATCAGATGAAAATGAAATTGCTTTTGAAGAAGAGCAGGAAAATTCAGAATTCACAGATGATGTGAATGGCTCTTCTGCTCAGAGTACAGATAATGTTGATGATGTAAATAGTATTGAGAATGAAAAACAGGGATTTTGTGGTGCAGATGAAAGCGAAGTAACATGGAAATTAAATGAAGATGGTACGCTTTGCATCGAAGGAAAGGGAGATATGATTTCCTGGGAAAGTGAGACAGATGTACCGTGGGCAGAATACAAAAATGACATCACTAAAATTGAAATTAAAGAAGGTGTAACATCAGTTGGGGCGTACGCATTCAGTAATTGTACGAATGTAACAGAAACAGCGATTGCAGACAGCGTACAGGAGATAGGTTTATATGCATTCTTTAACTGTAATGGACTTTCAACAGTAACAATAGGTTAAAGTAAAAGAGGTAGGCGCAGGGTAAAGGCATAGCCTTCACCCCACCCCCACCATCACCACGGACTCAAACATCTCCCCATCATCAACCCACTGGCAGGTGCCGTCATATCTGTCAGCAATATCCTCAATGATCGCAAGACCGAATCCATGAGACCAGGAATCGGTCTTGTTTGTTTTATGGTTGAATTTCTGAGACGGATCTTTGCTGTTGACCATATGTATGGCAAGAAAGTTTGCACTCGGTTTTGCTGTGATCTGGATAAATGGTTTGTCAGCGCCGGATTTCAGGCAGGATTCAATACCATTATCCATCAGGTTAAAAAAGATGCTGCTTAAGTCACTGTTTTCGATGTTCATTTTCTCGGGAAGGAGTAGCTGGAAGCGGGTCCGGATACCATGTTGTTCTGCAATCTGGCGCTTGCTGTTCAGAATGGCATTGATCAGGTTATTATTGCAGACGGGGTGGAAGCGTTCCTGCTGGAAACTGTCTGTGAGTGCGTCCAGGCAGCTGGCTGCTTTTTCATATTCTTTATGCTCCATCAGTTCTTCATAAACATTAAGTTTCTGCTGCATATCCTGCTGCAAAGCGAGGGTCTGTCGGCGGCGTCCGGCGAGAGTCTCACTCTGTTCTTTTTGTAATTTTTCCTGCTGTTCCAGAGCCAGAAGTTCAGCTTCCTGGCGGGCATCTTTCATTGTATCCCTGGTAATAGCATAAAGCAAATAAAATGTGCCTGCGATTGCCAGGACAGATGTAGTCGAAGTGTATAAACTATAAATCGGCCTGATGTCACTGTACAGCGCACTGTGGTAAATTAAGCTTAGACACAATGTCAGGATAACGAAAATCAGGATATATTTTTGCGTGTGTTTCTTTTTCATAAATGTTCTCCTCTATCTGGAAATGTTGTGAAGATATTTATCAGCTTCTTCGTATCTGCCATTTTTCATCAGGTAGTTCATGGAGAGAAGATGATTTTCAATATCATGGTTCCATTTGCGCAGATTCTGATATTCAGTTTCCATATCGTTGAAAAATTCAAGCTGTTCTTTCAGAAGTTCGATCTGTTTTTCACGAAGAACACGGTTCTTTTCCTGGATTCGGATATTTCGCATTCCTCTGAGAAAAATCGGGATAACCGGAATGGACAGCGTCAGAAAGAGCACGGAATAAAAATTAAACTTCAGCTGATAGTTACATAACAGTGATAAAATGATACAGAACCAGTAAAAAGGAAAGAAAATCTGGGCAAGGGGTGCGATACTGTAATAACGGGAAAAAGTGCCGGTAAGGTCAGCAATCAATTTAAGCATAAAAGTACCGGCAGTAAGCATGACGGTGCACAGGATTACCATATCCACAGGTGAAGTTACAGAATTCATGCTGATGAGTCCTTTGGCAGAGTGGAAGAAAATCCTCTGCACACTGATATACAGGCACATTACAAGCATTTCCATCAGCATGACTGTGTTACTGTATAAAAAATAAGTAAGAATTTTCTTTTTTATAGAACCGTAATGGAAGGCTGCAATAGATATAATGTTAGAAAGATGAACGAGAATGATCGGTATACCATTCGGAAAGATCCTGCGTCCGCCTATTATGAGAACAACATGGGTGAGCAGGATCAACAGATAGGTTTTCTGCGGTGAAAATCTTTCTTCCAGGATTTGTCTGCTGAAATAAAATGCCCATACAGAATAAAGCAGGGCGCCGAAAATGATTTCGTATTCATACATAAGAAATATGGCCTCCTTCGTATTTGAGGGCTTTCACCCAAGTATCTTATTATAACATAATTGTATATATTAAGATACCTGACTTGTGGTCAAAATCCGAAGATGATATACTGAAAACTAAGAATTATTGTAACTATTCAGAAGGTAGTATCCCGCGAGGTGTTTTGGCATGTTTTTGCCAAAATCCCGAGACATACAAGGCAAAATGCTATCACCGAAGGTGATTTGGAATGCATTTTGGCTCGTAACTGTGAGGGTACTGAACAGTTACGAGTTATTATGATTAATCACATTGACGTGGAGGGAAATATATGTTTAAAAAAGTTGAAGATGGAGAGCGTGCATTTGATGCGATCCTGAAGCAGATCATAGCAAATATAGAAGCCGGTGACCTGAAGGCAGGAGCGGCACTTCCGGCAGAGAGAGCCATGGCAGAGGCCATGGGTGTGTCCAGACCGGCAGTAAGGGAAGTACTGCGGGCACTGGAGCTTCTGGGAATTGTGAAATCAGTTCCGGGAGGTGGAAATTATATTACAGAAAATCTTGATACATGGCTGATCGGACCACTGTCCATTCTGTTCAGACTTAATAATGGATATCTGAGACAGAATCAGCAGCTCCGTGCTGCGCTGGAAAGAGAATCAGCACTTCTTGCAGCAAGAAAATGCACCCCGTTGGATGCAGCAGAGCTTTGGATGATTCTTGCGAGACTGGATGCTGCAGAAGATGAAAAAGACCGTGGCAAACTGGACAAGGAACTTCATCAGAAGATTGCCCGCATTGCGGATAACCCGATGCTGTACTGCGTTCTGGCAGCGGCAGATCAGCTGACGGAGAGTATCATTGAGGGAACACGTGATTATATTATGAAGAAAAATCAGTCAGCCAGTGTGGTAGATGAACAGCACCATAAGCTGGTGGAAGCTATTATTAATGGTGATGCAGACCAGGCAGAACAGGCAATGTCCGAACATATGGAAACAATCGAACAGTATATGGAAGAAATGCAGCAGGAACAGCAGCGGGAGAGACGTTAATCCGTCTGAAAAAAACATAAAAAATACAAGAATCCCTATTGAGAATTGGTAATGCCAGTGATATAATTGGTATTACAAAATGGTAATGCCAAAAAACACAACTGGCATACCGGAAAGAGGGATTTTACGATGGGATACGTAACATGGTCATATGACACACTGAATCATTTTTGTAAAGATGTATTTAAAACATTTGGATTCAACGAAGAAGAAAGCAATGAAATTAAAGATGTACTTCTTACAGCTGACCTTTATGGTATAGAGAGTCATGGTATGCAGCGAATGGTGCGTTATCACAAAGGCATCGAAAAGGGTACGATCCACCCGGAAGCAAAACCGGAAGTAGTTTTTGAAACTCCGATTTCTGCTGTTGTTGACGGACACAACGGAATGGGACAGCTGATTGGCGTTTATGCAATGAAAAAGGCAATTGAGAAAGCCAAGAAAACAGGTGTAGGTATTGTTTCTGTCCGTAACTCCAATCATTTCGGTATTGCAGGTTATTATGCAAAGATGGCTAGTAATGAAGGATTGCTTGGAATGGCATGTACAAACTCAGAAGCAATCATGGTTCCTACTTTTGGAAGAAAAGCAATGCTTGGTTCAAACCCTATTGCAGTAGCAATGCCGGCAGATCCGTATCCGTTTTTCTTTGACTGTTCTACAACAGTAGTTACCAGAGGAAAACTGGAGATGTATAACAAAATGGATAAACCGCTTCCGGAAGGATGGGCACTGGATAAAGACGGACATGCAAGCACCAATGCACCGGATGTACTTGCAAATATCGTAGCCAAAAAAGGTGGCGGAATTGCTCCTCTTGGCGGAACTGAAGAAGTAACAGGCTCTCATAAAGGATATGGCTATGGTATGCTCTGTGAACTGTTCAGTTCTATTCTTTCCATGGGTGTAACTTCTGATAAATGCTGTACTTTCCCGGATAAGACAGGAATCTGCCATGGATTTATGGCAATTGATCCTGCAGCATTCGGCGACCCGGAAGCAATCAGGAAACATTTTTCCGAATATCTGGAAGCACTTCGTGAAAGCCCGAAAGCAGAGGGAAAAGACCGTATTTATACACACGGAGAGAAAGAAGTATTTGCAGAAAAAGAAAGAATGGAAAAAGGAATTCCGGTTAATGACAACACAATGGTTGAACTTGCAAATCTCTGTGGATATCTGAAACTTGACTTCCATAAGTATTTTGAAGGATACGAACTTCCGAAAGACAGTAAATTCTTTACCGGAAACTATTGAGTAACTGTGCACAGGTAATATCATGCGAGATGTTTTGCCATGAATTTGGCAAAATTCCGAGACATACGGGACATAATCCGGTAAAAAAGAATAGAAACTTACTCATACATATTTTATAATAGATGATAACATAACTCAAAAAAACATTACTTATAATAATCTACCCCAAGGAGGAGAAACAGAAATGGATTACGCAAAAGAATCATTAAGATTACATGGCGAATGGAAAGGCAAGATTGAAGTTGTAACAAGAGTTCCGGTAGAAAACAAAGATGATCTGTCTCTGGCTTATACACCTGGTGTTGCACAGCCATGCCTGGAAATCCAGAAAGATATCAACAAATCTTATGAACTGACAAGAAGATGGAACATGTGTCTGGTTGTTACAGATGGTTCAGCAGTTCTTGGCCTTGGTAACATCGGACCGGAAGCAGGTATGCCGGTTATGGAAGGTAAATGCGTTCTCTTTAAAGCTTTTGCTGATGTTGATGCTTTCCCGCTCTGCATTAAGAGTAATGATGTTGATGAAATCGTAAATACTATTTACCTGATTTCAGGATCCTTTGGCGGTGTAAACCTTGAAGATATTTCAGCACCGAGATGTTTCGAGATCGAAAAGAAACTGAAAGAAAAATGTGATATCCCGATTTTCCATGATGATCAGCATGGTACTGCAATCATTACACTTGCAGGTCTTACAAATGCACTGAAAGTTGTAGGAAAGAAAAAAGAAGATGTACGTATCGTCATGAACGGTGCCGGTGCAGCTGCTATTTCCATTGCACGTCTTCTTATCACTGCAGGATTTAAGAACATTACTCTCTGCGACAGAAAGGGCGCTATCTACGAAGGACGTCCGGAAGGAATGAATCCTGTCAAAGATGAAATGAGCAAGGTAACAAACCTTGACAAAAAGTCCGGCTCACTGGCTGACATGCTGGTTGGCGCTGATGTATTTATCGGTGTTTCCGCTCCAGGAGCAGTTACTACTGAGATGGTAAAAACCATGAATAAAGATGCTATTGTTTTCGCATGTGCAAACCCGACACCAGAAATCTTCCCTGATGATGCAAAAGCAGGCGGAGCAAAAGTTGTTTCCACAGGACGTAGTGACTTCCCGAACCAGATTAATAACGTTCTTGCATTCCCTGGAATCTTCCGTGGTGCTTTTGATGTAAGAGCCAAAGAGATCAATGATGAGATGAAACTTGCAGCAGCAGAAGCTCTGGCAAATCTGATTCCTGAAGATGAACTTTCTGAGGATTACATCATTCCTAAAGCTTTCGACAAGAGAGTAGGTCCTGCAGTTGCAAAGGCAGTTGCAGAAGCAGCAAGAAAGACCGGAGTAGCACGTATCTGATCGTGAGAGCATAAGATAAAAATAATTTATAAAGAAAAACAGCCGGATGAAAACACAGTTGAGTTTTTTACCGGCTGTTTTGATGTATATATGGATGTAATTAATCTTTGACAAACACAGTAATAGTGGGTAAAATGTTACTGTTTACAGGCAATACAGAAATAGCTGATATACATCGAATGACCTTTTATCAGCGGCAGTAACAGAAGGGAGCTGTTATTATGAAAAAATGGGAAGATAATATCCGCAAGGTTGTTCCATATACACCGGGGGAGCAGCCAAACCAGCCGGATATGATCAAGTTAAATACAAATGAAAATCCTTATCCACCGTCACCGGAAGTAACAAAAGCACTTCAGGCGATTGATACAGATGCACTGCGCCTCTATCCTGATCCGGCAGCAGAAGACCTGGTACAGGCTGTTGCTGATCATTATGGCCTTAATAAAGATCAGGTATTTGTAGGTGTTGGTTCTGATGATGTGCTTGCGATGAGCTTTCTTACTTTCTTTAATGGAAGTAAGCCGGTTCTGTTTCCTGACATCACGTATTCATTTTATGATGTGTGGGCAGATCTTTTTCGGATTCCTTATGAAAGACCGGCGCTGGATGAGAATTTTCACATCAGAAAAGAAGATTATTTCCGCGAAAACGGTGGAATTATTTTTCCAAATCCGAATGCGCCGACAGGGGTGGAACTTCCGCAACAGGATATAGAGGAAATCATCAGACGTAATCCTGATGTCATTGTGATCGTTGACGAGGCATATGTTGATTTTGGGGCAAAGTCAGCACTTCCTCTTATTGATAAATACGAGAACCTTCTGGTGGTTCAGACATTTTCCAAGTCACGCTCCATGGCAGGTATGCGTATTGGTTTTGCAATGGGTAACCCAGTACTCATCAAATACCTTAATGATGTAAAATATTCTTTTAATTCTTATACAATGGACCGTACAGCTCTGGCAACCGGTGTTGCAGCAGTGAAGGATAAAAAATATTTTTATGAAACATGTAAGAAGATCATTGATACAAGAGAATGGACAAAAGAGCAGTTAAAAGCACTGGGATTTTCTTTTGAAGATTCAATGACGAACTTTATTTTTGCAGAACATGAATCCTGCCAGGCAGAGGAACTTTTCCAGGCACTCAGAAACAATCATATTTATGTTCGTTATTTCCCGGGGGGAAGAACCGGAAATCACCTTCGTATTACAATAGGAACACAGAAAGAAATGGAAATATTTATAGATTTCCTGAAAAAATATCTTAAAAAGGAGTAATGTATGGAAGTTTTAGTACAGTGGTTTACAGATAATCTGTCTCAGCACATATCAAGAGAGATGATTATTTTTATTATTTCAATGATTCCGATTCTGGAACTGAGGGGAGGACTTCTTGCAGCATCTCTTCTGAAAGTATCAGCAGCAAAAGCAATCCCGATCTGTATTGTGGGAAATATTATACCTATTCCGTTCATACTTCTTTTTATCAAACAGATCTTTAAACTACTCAAAAAAACAAAGGTTTTTCATAATCTGATCGTGAAAATGGAAAACCGTGCAATGGGTAAGAGTGATCAGATCAAGAAATATGAATTCTGGGGGTTGGTTCTGTTTGTAGGAATTCCGCTTCCGGGTACAGGCGCATGGACTGGTTCTCTGATCGCTTCTCTGCTTGATGTCGATATTAAAAAATCTTCACTTGCCATTCTCTGTGGTATCATTATGGCGACAGTGATCATGTATGTTGTATCATATGGAGTGTTAGGTTCTTTTGTACACTGATTTTCTATGGACATATCCGAAATGATATGCTAAAATATTTATAATTATTACCAGTGGCTGGTTCCCAGTCCAGGAGAAAGATGGTTTCAACAACAGTCCCGCAGTGGGACTGTTGAAATTCTGATGTTCATGTCGTATCTGACAGAGTATCCCGTAGAGTGTATCACATTAATATTACATATAAATAAGACAGAGGGATTTTTATGAGAGAAAAATACGAGTCGTTGTCACTGGCAACATTAAAAGATCTGGCGAAGGCAAGAGGATTAAGAGGAATTTCTACTCTGAGAAAACCTGAACTTATAGAACGTATGCTTCAGGAAGATGAAAAAGAAAGCCAGACGAAACTAGAAGCAGCAGAAACTACAGCGGTTCATCAGCAGGAGACAGTTCATGAGCCGAAAAGACAGGAAAGAACTGTTGACAGACAGACGGAGAGAACCGTGGAGAGGACTTATCGTCCGGAAAACAGAACACAGAGAAATAATGAGCGTAATTCATATCAGAATTCATACCAGCAGAGAAATACAGAACGCAATATGAATCGAAATGCAGACAGAAATCCGGAACGCACTGTTGAAAGAATGGAGGACAGAGTTCAGGAGCACAATCAGGATGATTATGCGGCACCAGCAGAGACAGCACAGCTTGACAGTGGTGAAAAGGCAAATGGAATCCTTGAAGTTCTTCCGGACGGATATGGATTTATACGTTGTGCAAATTATCTTCCGGGCGAAAATGATATTTATGTTTCCCCGTCACAGATCCGCAGATTCAATCTGAAAACCGGAGATATTCTTCAGGGAAGTATCCGTATCAAGACACAGGGAGAGAAATTCAGTGCTCTTCTGTATGTAACATCTATTAACGGATTTCATCCGAGCGAAGGGCAGAGACGATATAATTTCGAAGATATGACGCCGGTTTTTCCAAATGAGAGACTCCGTATGGAGCGCCCTGGCGGAACGGTTGCCATGCGTATTGTGGATCTTATCAGTCCTATTGGCAAGGGTCAGCGAGGAATGATCGTATCTCCGCCAAAAGCAGGAAAGACAACTCTTCTTAAAGATGTTGCAAAATCTATCCTGAAAAACAGTCCAAACATGCATCTGATCATTCTTCTGATCGATGAACGGCCGGAAGAAGTTACCGATATTAAAGAAGAAATCCAGGGTTCAAATGTGGAAGTTATCTATTCTACATTTGATGAATTGCCGGAACATCACCGTCGTGTATCAGAGATGGTTGTGGAACGTGCACGCCGTCTTGTAGAGCACAAGCAGGACGTTACGATTCTTCTTGATTCTATTACAAGACTTGCCAGGGCATATAACCTCTGTGTGACTCCAAGCGGAAGAACATTGTCAGGTGGTCTTGATCCGGCAGCCCTCCACATGCCAAAAAGATTTTTCGGTGCAGCCCGTAACATGCGTGAAGGCGGAAGTCTTACAATACTTGCTACAGCTCTTGTGGATACAGGAAGCAAGATGGACGATGTTATTTACGAAGAATTCAAGGGAACCGGTAATATGGAACTAGTCCTTGACCGTAAACTACAGGAGAAGAGAGTCTTTCCGGCGATTGATATCCAGAAATCCGGCACAAGGCGTGAGGATCTTCTGCTGACAAAAGATGAACAGGAAACTGTTTATAATATGCGAAAAGCTCTTAACAGTCTTAAGGCGGAAGATGCAGTAGAGCAGATACTGAATATGTTTTCCAGGACAAAGACAAACGAAGAATTTATTCAGACAGCAAAAAAACAGAAATTTTTATAAATACCTTGCATTTATATTCCCAGTATGCTATAATCAGAAAGCTGCGAAATAATGAATTCGTCAAAATTAAAAACGAATAAAAATAGAAGAAATATAGAGAGGTGAAAATCATGCGCGAAGGAATCCATCCGAACTACTATCAGGCAACTGTAACCTGCAACTGTGGTAACACATTTGTAACAGGATCTACAAAAAAAGATATCCACGTAGAAATTTGCTCTAAATGCCATCCATTCTACACAGGACAGCAGAAAGCAGCTCAGGCTCGTGGACGTATTGATAAGTTCAACAGAAAATACGGCTTAAACAAATAATAAGACAGAATATTGAAACGTGAGAACAGGTTGAGGTTGGGAAATCTCAACCTTTCTTTGCATAATGGAGAGATGTATGAAACCATCAAATATAGGTGGTCAGGCAGTCATGGAAGGCATCATGATGCGTCACAAAGACAAATATTCGATTGCAGTCCGCAGACCTGACGGTGAAATAGAACTGAAGCTTGAAGATTATAAATGCACTTTTGGTAATGCAAAATTCCTGAAGAAACCGATTATCCGTGGTGTGGTCAGTTTTGTGGACAGTCTGGTAGTCGGAACAAAATGTCTGATGTATTCTGCAGAAATAGCAGGAGATGAAGAAGATGAAGAAGAGGCTGTCCAAAATGCAAAACTGACAGAAGAAGAATTATCCGCAAAAAAAGAAAAAGAAGCAAAGCAGTTTCAGTGGCTTCTTTACATAACAGTGGCAGTTTCAATGATAGTGTCTGTGCTGGCATTTATGTTCCTTCCATATACACTGGCAAGTCTTCTGCGTAAGGTGGGAGCATCTGAGTTTTTGGTAACAGTAGCAGAAGCTTTTGTAAAAATGGCGCTGTTTATGGGATATATGCTTCTGATTTCCCGAATGAAAGATATCCAGAGAACATTTATGTACCACGGAGCAGAACACAAATGCATCAACTGCGTGGAACATGGTCTTCCTCTGACTGTTGAAAATGTAATGAAGAGTTCCAGACAGCATAAACGCTGTGGAACAAGCTTCCTTTTCCTTGTAATGATCGTAAGCATCTGCCTGCATTTTATTTTTGTACTTGTACCGTTTTACTGGGTACGCCTTTTCGGCCGGCTTCTGATGGTACCTGTTGTTGCCGGAGTATCATTTGAGATTATTCAGTGGGCAGGAAGAACTGACACGAAATTTGCTGATATAATGAGTAAGCCGGGACTTGCCATGCAGAAACTTACAACAAAAGAGCCTACAGAAGACATGGCAGAGGTTGCCATCAGGGCTGTTGAAGCTGTATTTGACTGGAGAGCATATCTGAATGAAGAATTTGACTGGAAAGATCCGGAAGAAAACAGTGACAATAAAGAGGAAACTCATGGAGACATATAAAGAACTTTTGGATCAGGGAATCAAACTTCTCAGTGGTGCAGAAATCGAAGAAGCCAGGTTGGATGCCTGGCTCCTTCTGGAATATGCTACAGGAATTGAGCGAGCGTGGTATTATGCACATATGGAAGAATGTCCTGAGAAGGTAGCTGCCCTGAAATACAGAGAACTATGCAGAAAAAGAGCTGAGCATATCCCGCTTCAGCATCTGACAGGGCGGGCATGGTTTATGGGATATGAATTTATGGTAGATGACCGTGTACTTGTTCCGAGACAGGATACTGAGATTCTCGCTGAGGAAGCACTTCGTATTCTGAATGCAAAAAAATTACCGGAGATCCTGGACATGTGTACAGGTTCCGGATGTCTGCTTCTGAGTATTCTGATGGAAAGACCGGATGCCAGAGGAACAGGTGTGGATATTTCAGAAGATGCTCTTATGGTAGCAGAAACTAACCGAAAAAATCTGAATCTGGAAGATAGAGCAGTTTTGGTACAAAGTGATACATTTTCAGGAGAATATTTTCAGGAAAACAGTGGAAAACCACTGCCTGAATATGATATGCTTATTTCAAATCCGCCTTATATCCCGACAGCGGAAATTGAAGAGCTGATGGATGAAGTGCGTCTGCATGATCCGGTTCTTGCACTGGACGGAAAAGAGGACGGACTGTATTTTTACCGTAGGATCACAGAAGACGCGGGAAAATATCTGAAAGCAGGAGGCTGGATTCTCTATGAAATCGGCTGTGAACAGGGAGAAGATGTTTCCAGGATACTGAAAAACAACAATTTTCTGAATATAGAGGTAAAGAAAGACCTGGCAGGCCTTGACAGGGTTGTGCTTGGACAAAAACAGGAGGAACAGGATGTTTGATAAATTAGAAGATCTGCTTGTGCGGTTTGAGGAAGTCCTCAATGAGCTTGGCGAGCCGGGAGTTACGGATAACCAGGAACGGTTCCAGAAGCTTATGAAAGAACAGAGTGAACTTCAGCCCATCGTGGACACTTATAAAGAATACAAGAAAAATAAAGAGACAATTCAGGACAGTCTTTCTCTTCTTGAGGAAGAAAAAGATGAAGAAATGCGTGAGATGCTGAAGGAAGAACTTTCTGAAGCAAAGAAAAATGTGGAAGAACTTGAAAAAGAACTGAAGATTCTTCTTCTTCCGAAAGACCCGAATGACAGCAAAAACGTTATTGTTGAGATCCGTGCAGGTGCAGGTGGTGATGAGGCTGCACTTTTTGCTGCTGAAATTTACCGTATGTATGTGAAATATGCAGAGACACACCACTGGAAAACAGAGATGATGAGTCTTAATGAAAACGGAATCGGCGGATTTAAGGAAGTAACTTTTATGATCCAGGGAAACGGAGCGTATTCACGCCTGAAATATGAGAGTGGCGTACACAGAGTACAGCGTGTTCCGGAAACAGAGTCCGGTGGACGTATCCACACTTCTACATGTACGGTTGCAATTATGCCGGAAGCAGAGGAAATTGATTTCCATCTTGATATGAATGACTGTAAATTTGATGTGTTCCGTGCTTCAGGAAACGGTGGACAGTGTGTCAATACTACAGACTCTGCTGTACGACTGACGCATATTCCTACAGGAATCGTTATTTCCTGTCAGGATGAAAAATCACAGCTGAAAAATAAAGATAAAGCACTGAAGGTATTACGTTCACGTCTTTATGAAATGGAACTTGCCAAACAGCATGATGCTGAGGCCGAAGCCAGAAGAAGCCAGATCGGAACAGGAGACCGTTCTGAGAAGATACGTACTTACAATTTCCCGCAGGGAAGAGTAACGGACCACAGAATCAAACTGACACTTCATCGCCTGGATAGCATCCTGAGCGGAGATCTGGAAGAAATCATTGACAGTCTTATTGCAGCAGATCAGGCTGCAAAATTAAGTTCACTGAACGAAGAAGAATAAATGGGAGGAATACAAATGAAAAAGACAGCACTTGTGATCATGGCAGCCGGAATCGGCAGCCGCTTTGGAAAAGGTATCAAACAGCTTGCACCCGTAGGACCAAATGGTGAGATTATTATGGACTATTCTATCCATGATGCACTGGAAGCCGGTTTTAACAAAGTTGTATTTATTATCCGTAAGGATCTTGAAGAAGAATTTCGTGAAGTAATCGGCAATCGTATCGAAAAGATCACAGAAGTTAAATATGCATTCCAGGCGTTGGAAGATCTCCCGGAAGGATTTGAAAAACCTGCAGACCGTACGAAACCGTGGGGAACAGGTCAGGCAGTTCTTGCAGCGAAGAATGTTCTTTCTGAGCCATTCATGGTAATCAATGCAGATGACTACTATGGTAAGGAAGCTTACGTTAAAGTTCATGATTATCTGATCCAGGAGCAGCCACAGGATGGCATTCTTCATATCTGCATGGCAGGGTTCCGTCTTGGAAATACGCTGAGTGATAACGGAAGTGTCACAAGAGGTATCTGTCATATTGAGAATGGTGCGCTTACAGGAGTAACAGAAACACATGATATCTTTAAAACAGCTGACGGTGCAGAGACAAGATCAGAAGGTAGAGAGCCTGTTAAATTAAATGTAAAAGATTTGGTTTCCATGAATATGTGGGGACTGACTCCTGCATTTATGGATACACTTGAAAAAGGTTTTGTGGATTTCCTGAGTGAGATCAAAGAAGGCGATATCAAGAAAGAGTATCTTCTTCCGGAAATGATCGATAAGCTGATCAAAGCAGGAAAAGCAAAAGTAGATGTCCTTGAGACAAAAGATACCTGGTTTGGTGTTACTTATCAGGAAGACAAGGCAGCAGTAACAGAAGCTTTTGCAAAATTAGTAAAAGAGGGAGTTTATCCGGCAGAGCTTTATAAATAAGGAGGATATAATGGGTAAATATTTCGGAACAGATGGTTTCAGGGGAGAAGCCAATGTACAGTTAACAGTAAATCATGCTTTTCAGGTGGGAAGATATCTCGGATGGTATTATGGTCGTGACCATAAGGCCAAGATCGTGATCGGAAAGGATACAAGACGAAGCAGTTATATGTTTGAATATGCGCTGGTTGCAGGACTTACAGCTTCAGGAGCAGATGCATATCTTCTTCATGTGACTACAACACCTAGTGTTTCTTATGTTGTACGTACAGAAGATTTTGACTGTGGTATTATGATCTCCGCAAGCCACAATCCGTTCTATGATAACGGGATCAAGATCCTTAACGGAAACGGTCAGAAAATTGAAGCCGAGATTGAAGCGCGTATAGAGGCATATCTGGATGGAAGACTTGAAGAACTTCCACTTGCAACAGGTGCTGACATCGGACGCACTGTTGACTTTGCATCAGGACGTAATCGTTATATTGGCTATCTGATCTCAATTCCGAGCCGCGATTTCAAAAATATCAAAGTCGGACTGGACTGTTCTAATGGAAGCTCTTCAGCTATTGCAAAGAGTGTTTTTGATGCACTTCGTGCAAAAACTTATGTGATCAATAATGAGCCGGACGGAACCAATATCAACAAAAACTGTGGTTCCACACATATTGAGGTCCTTCAGAAATATGTGGTAGATAACGGGCTGGATGTCGGATTTGCCTATGACGGAGATGCTGACAGATGTATTGCAGTAGACCACAGAGGAAATATTATTGACGGTGACAAAATCATGTATGTCTGCGGTAAATTCCTTAAGGAACAGGGTAAACTGAAAGGAAATACAGTCGTTACAACGATCATGTCCAATATGGGACTTTATAAAGCACTGGAACGTGAAGGCATCAGCTATGAGCAGACAGCAGTAGGTGATAAATATGTTGCCGAAAATATGATGGAAAATGGCTACAGCATTGGAGGAGAACAGTCCGGTCATATTATTTTCAGCCGTTATGCAGCTACAGGAGACGGAATTCTTACATCTCTTATGATCATGGAAGCATGCGTTGAAAAGAAGGCAACTCTCTGTGATCTTGCAAAAGAAATGCAGGTATATCCGCAGATTCTGAGAAATGTGCGTGTCGCAGATAAGAAGACAGCACGGGAGAACCCGAAGGTTGTAGAGGCTGTGGAAGCAGCTGCAAGAGCTCTTGGCACAGAGGGAAGAATCCTTGTGAGAGAGAGTGGTACAGAACCGCTTATCCGTGTAATGGTTGAAGCCGGAACTGAGGATATTTGTGCGGAACATGTGGATAATGTAATCCGTGTAATGGAATCAGAAGGACTGATTGTGGAATAAATGAAAAAAAACAGAATCATATTTGTTATCACAGCCTGCATGGCGGTTACTGCTTTTGCAGGCTGTGGCAGTGAAAATAAAAAAAATTATGACCAGGCAGTGCAGGATCTCAGTCAGGGAAATTATGATTATGCGCTGAAAGAGTTTACAACGGCTGTTTCAGCTGGTTATAAGCTGGCTGAATCATATCGTGGAGCAGGTATCGCACAGTTCCGACTGGGTAATTATCAGGAGGCCATTGAAAGTCTTAATAATGCTTTTGACAGCGATAAAGCAGGGAAAGCACTCAAAAAAGATATTCTGTCTTATCGTGCAACAGCAGAATTCCAGGCAGGGCTTTATGATGCAGCCATGGCTGACTGTCAGACAATTGCAGAAGACTATTCAATGGATTCAAATACCTGGTATCTTACAGGCTGTGTAGCTCTTGCAATGGATTCCTATGAGGAAGCTTCCAACGATTTTACACAGGCATATTCAGAGGAAGCAAGCTATGAAATGGCAATTCAGATCTACGAGGCATATCTGGAACATGATATGGAGGCCGATGGAACAAGATATCTGGAGGCCGCACTTAAGACAGAACCGAAAACAGCAGAAGATTACTGCGACAGAGGTCAGGTATATTATTACATGGATGACTATGACAATGCAGTAAAAGAACTGACTGAGGCTGTAAGTAAGGACAGCACAGAAGGTATGCTGCTCCTCGGCAGGGTTTATCTGGCTCAGGGCGATACTTCCAATGCAAGAACAATGTATCAGCAGTATACAACTGCTGAGAACAGTGATCCGGCAGAAGGGTATAATGGACTGGCACTCTGCGACATAGCAGATGGTTCTTATGACAGTGCACTTGAAAACATTGCAAGTGGACTCGCAGCGGACACGACATCAGATGAGATGCAGGATCTCTTATTCAATGAGATCGTTGCCTATGAGAAAAAACTGGATTTTGCAACAGCACTTTCAAAAGCCCAGGAATATGTCAATGCGTTTCCGGATGATAAGGCCGCTGCAAAAGAAATGACATTTTTACAGTCACGAACCAGTTAGGAGTATTTATGCAGTTTTATGATTTTAAAGAAGTTGAAGAGCGTGTAATCCTTGTGGGAGTGCAGACAGCTGCAGATGAAGATGTGGAAGCATCTCTTGATGAACTGGAAGAACTGGCGAGGACTGCAGGCGCCGTAACGGTTGGAAAGGTCATTCAGAACAGAGAGGCTGTCCATCCGGGAACTTATATCGGAAAAGGCAAGATTGAAGAAGTTGCCGCACTTATGCATGCAGCAGATGCCAATGGAGTTATCTGCGACGATGAACTTTCACCTGCGCAGCTGAATAATCTGGAGAGGGAGCTGGACTGTAAGGTGATGGACAGAACACTACTCATCCTTGATATTTTTGCAGCGAGGGCAGTCTCAAGCGAAGGTAAGATCCAGGTAGAGCTTGCTCAGCTCAGATATCGTGCCGCAAGACTTGTAGGCCTTAGAGAATCACTGTCCAGACTGGGTGGCGGAATCGGAACAAGAGGACCTGGAGAGAAAAAACTGGAAACAGACAGACGACTGATCCGTACACGTATTTCGGCACTGAAGGCAGAACTTGTGCAGGTGGAAAAACACAGAAACCTGATCAGAAGCAAGCGTGCCAGAGGAAGCCTGAAGACTGCAGCAATCGTAGGCTATACCAATGCTGGCAAATCGACTCTTCTGAACAAGCTTACAGGTGCGGGAATTCTGGCTGAGGATAAGCTGTTTGCAACTCTGGATCCGACAACACGAATGCTGGAACTGAAGGATGGACAGCAGATTCTTCTTACAGATACTGTTGGTTTTATACGCAAACTGCCGCACCATCTGGTTGAGGCATTCAAAAGTACTCTGGAAGAGGCAAAATATGCTGATTATATCATTCATGTGGTAGATACATCTAACCTGCAGGCAGAAATTCAGATGCATACCGTTTATGAAACCCTGAGAGAACTTGGAGCTACAGGAAAAAAAATCATCACACTCCTGAACAAACAGGATAAAGTACCTGAGCTTAAGATTCGTGATCTCAGAGCCGATTATACAGTGAAATGTTCTGCACGTACAGGAGAAGGACTGGAAGAGCTGAAAGATATTCTGGCGAAGCTTCTGGCAGAGGGACAGATTTATCTGGAAGAGCTTTTTGCATATAAAGAAGCCGGCAAAATCCAGCTTATAAGAGAATTTGGAAGTCTTCTTTCTGAAGAATACAGAGAAGACGGAATCTTTGTCAGGGCAAGAGTTCCTGTGGAAATTTTTGCTTCAGTTATGCCTGAATGAGTGCGAAAATGCCGGAAATACGGGAAAAATAAATATATTCAGAGAAACACCATATAGTGCGAGAAGAACATAATGGCACAATATATGGTGTTTTTTGATGTTGACGCACAGGACAGAGTCTGCTACAATAGACCTACAGCGTCTGAACGAAGAATGCAGAGGCATTCTTGAATTGAAAAGCAGACAAGGGAGGAATGAGCACAATGTTTCAGGTTGTAAAACGAGACGGTGAGGTTGCAGACTTTCAGATGTCAAAGATCACAGCCGCTATTGATAAGGCTTTTGACGCAAAAGAAAAAATATACAGCAGGGATATGGTAGACCTTCTTGGACTGCGGGTCACAGCAGATTTTCAGTCTAAGATCCATGACAACAAAGTAACTGTAGAAGATATCCAGGACAGTGTGGAGAATGTTCTGATCCAGGCAGGTTACAGTGATGTTGCAAAAGCATATATTCTCTATCGTAAACAGAGAGAAAAAATCCGTAACATGAAATCTACGATTCTCGACTATAAAGAAATCGTGGACAGTTATGTAAAGGTGGAGGACTGGCGTGTAAAAGAAAACTCAACCGTTACATATTCTGTAGGTGGGCTGATCTTAAGCAATTCCGGTGCTGTAACAGCCAATTACTGGCTGTCTGAGATTTATGACAATGAGATTGCAGATGCGCACAGAAACGCAGATATCCATATTCATGATCTTTCCATGCTGACAGGTTACTGTGCAGGCTGGTCACTGAAACAGCTGATTCAGGAGGGACTTGGCGGAATTGAAGGAAAGATTACTTCAGCACCCGCAAAACATTTAAGTGTTCTCTGCAATCAGATGGTAAATTTCCTGGGTATCATGCAGAATGAATGGGCAGGTGCACAGGCATTTTCTTCTTTTGACACTTATCTCGCACCTTTTGTTAAGGTAGATAACTTAAGCTACAGAGATGTTAAGAAATGTATTGAATCTTTCATCTATGGTGTGAATACACCGAGCCGCTGGGGTACCCAGGCACCATTTTCCAATATTACTCTGGACTGGACAGTCCCGGATGATCTTGCAGAACTTCCGGCTATTGTAGGCGGTAAGGAAATGGATTTCAAGTACAAAGACTGCAAGAAAGAAATGGATATGGTCAACAAGGCATTTATCGAGACCATGATCGAGGGAGATGCCAACGGACGTGGATTTCAGTATCCAATTCCGACTTATTCCATCACAAAGGAATTTGACTGGTCAGATACAGAAAACAATCGTCTTCTTTTTGAAATGACAGCAAAATATGGAACTCCGTATTTCTCAAATTATATCAACAGTGATATGAAACCGAGTGATATCCGAAGCATGTGCTGCCGTCTTCGCCTGGATCTCCGTGAACTCCGCAAAAAGAGCGGTGGATTCTTTGGTTCTGGTGAAAGTACAGGATCTGTTGGTGTTGTTACGATCAATATGCCAAGAATTGCATATCTGTCCAAAACTCCGGAGGAGTTTTACAGAAGACTGGATCGCCTTATGGATATTTCAGCAAGATCTCTTCACATCAAACGTGAAGTTATCACCAAACTTCTGAATGAAGGACTCTATCCATATACGAAGAGATATCTTGGAAGTTTTGATAACCATTTCTCCACGATTGGTTTGGTAGGAATGAACGAAGCTGGTCTTAATGCATGCTGGCTTGGCTGCGATATGAGTGATGAGCGTACCCAGAAATTCACAAAAGAAGTTCTGAAACATATGCGTAACCGTCTTTCTGATTATCAGGAACAGTATCCGGGTGAACTCTTCAACCTTGAAGCAACACCTGCTGAATCCACAGCGTACCGTCTGGCAAAACATGACCGTAAGCGCTGGCCGGATATCCGTACTGCAGGAAGCAAGGGAGACACACCTTACTATACAAACAGCTCTCATCTGCCTGTTGAATTCAGTTCAGATATTTTTGATGCACTCGATATTCAGGATGAACTGCAGACACTGTATACATCAGGAACTGTATTCCATGCATTCCTTGGGGAGAAACTTCCGGACTGGAAAGCAGCGGCCTCACTGGTACGTAAGATTGCAGAGAATTACCGACTTCCTTACTATACAATTTCTCCGACGTATTCAGTCTGCAGGGAGCATGGTTATATAAGCGGAGAGCACTTCACCTGTCCGAAATGTGGAAAGAAAGCTGAAGTCTACAGCCGTATTACCGGATATTACCGTCCTGTACAGAACTGGAATGATGGTAAGACCCAGGAATACAAGAACCGTACACTGTACGACATTACACATTCCACACTTAAAAAAGTTCACACAAGCATGGTTACCATGACTGAGGATGACGTGAAGGTAGAGCCTGTGGAGACGCATAAATACCTCTTTACAACAAGCACCTGCCCGAATTGCCGTATGGCCAAAAAGATGCTTGAGGGAGAGAATCTGGAGGTCATAGATGCAGAGAAAAACCCTGACATGGCTCGTCAGTTCGGAATCATGCAGGCCCCGACACTTGTCATTACAGATGGTGAACATCTGAAAAAATATGTAAATGCATCCAATATCCAGAAATATGTAGATGAAGAGTTGGATTAATAATCACAAAGTAAGACCGTTTGTCCGGAAAACATGGACAGACGGTTTACTTTTTGTATAAACGTGAGTATAATAAAGAAAGTTATGTTACTGTAATGTGATAAACAGTAAATGCAGAGGATGAGGAGAGAAAATCATGATCAAACAGAATATAATCTTTGTAGAAAACAGAGCAGGAAGCCTTCAGAAGGTTACTGGCCTTCTGGCCGAAAAAGGAATCGATATTTATGGATTTGCATGTTTTGATGCACCGGAATTTGCTTTATTCCGCATGGTGACTGATCAGGCAGATGAAGCAGAAAAAATTCTCAGCGAGAACGGATATATGAACCGTACTACAGAAGTTATTGCTGTAGATCTCAAAGATCAGGTCGGAGGTCTTAATGAAGTTCTTAAGGTACTTGGCGAGTGCAACGTAAACCTGGATTATATTTATACATCTTACCACAGAGGTAACAGTCTTCCTATCATGATCCTTCAGGCAGAAGATGTTTTTATGACAGAAAATGTTCTGAAAAATAACGGATTCCGTGTACTGAGCAGTCTGGAGGACTAAAAAATCATGAATAAAGCTGGTTTTCGGAAAGGAATACAGGATGGTATTCCTATTGGGGCCGGATATTTTGCGGTCTCATTTACGTTCGGCATGATGGCTGTATCCGGTGGCCTGACACCCTGGCAGGCTGTTCTGATCTCACTGACAAATCTCACATCAGCAGGACAGTTTGCAGGCCTTGGTATTATTGTTGCCTGTGGATCGATGTGGGAAATGGTACTGACACAGCTGGTTATTAACCTGAGATATTGTCTGATGTCATTCTCTCTATCGCAGAAACTGGAGAAAAATGTTTCTACAGGACACCGTCTTGCTGTGGCTTTTGGAGTGACGGATGAGATTTTTGGTGTCAGTGCAAGTCAGGAAGGACGTATAAGTCCATGGTATAATTATGGCGTAATGAGTATGGCCATTCCAGGCTGGACTTTAGGAACGCTTGTCGGAGCTGTACTTGGAAATGTACTTCCGGGCTTCCTGGTAAGTGCTCTTAACGTTGCGATTTATGGAATGTTTCTTGCCGTTATCATTCCTCCAGCAAAGAAAAACAGAGCCGTATTTGGCGTAGTAATAGGGGCTATGGCACTGAGCACTGTTTTTGCAGAAGTTCCTGTTCTGAACAAAGTATCTTCCGGTTTTGTGATCATTATCACAACAGTTGTAGTAGCAGGACTGGCAGCACATTTCTGCCCGATATCTGAAGAAGGGGAGGGTGCATGATGGCAAATGTATATGTTTATATTTTTGTGATGGCAGGCGTCACTTATCTGATCCGTATGCTTCCGCTGGTACTTTTTAAGAAAGAAATCACAAGTCCTTTTGTGAAATCTTTCCTATATTATGTACCATATGCATGTCTTGCGGCAATGACATTTCCGGCAATTCTTACTGCAACATCGGCAGGTATTGTTTCGGGAATTGCGGCGCTGATTGTTGCACTTATTGCGGCATACAGAGAAAAAAGTCTTCTTACAGTTGCAGTATGTGCCTGTGCTGCTGTATTTATAGTAGAACGTGTGATGGAATTGGTAATGTGAGATAACAAAATCTGCAGTGATTTATCGAAAGATGAGTTGCTGCTTTTTTTTGCATTCTGTTACCTGGCACTGTAATAATATCCAAAGATATGTTGCTGTTCACTCCGTTCACAGCCCTTGGTCAAAATCCATTCCAAATCACCTTCGGTGATGGGATTTTGCCCTGTATGTCTCGGGATTTTGCCATATTCATGGCAAAACACCTCGCGGGATATTACCAGTGAACAGTTACAAAGAAATTTCGAAAATTCACGAAAACGATTGCATCTATTGACAAGAGAGATAGTTTAAACTAACATAGTAATAGCTATAACTAACCAAAGATAGATATCACTATTTACAGATGGTTATATCAATCTTCGATGAAAAGGAGAAATGTTATGTTTTTGGAAATTAGGGGGATAAAGAAATCTTTTGGTGTGGGTGACAGCAGGGTAGATGTACTGAAGGGACTTGATCTTGATATTGAAAAAGGAGAATTCTGTGTACTTCTGGGGCCATCCGGTTCTGGAAAATCCACGCTTCTGAATATTATCGGAGGAATTGACAGCGCTGATGAAGGGAGTATTTCCATAGAAGGAGAGCGGCTGGCAGATATGACAGAAAAAAAACTGTCAAAATACAGAAGAAATCATCTGGGATATATTTTTCAGATGTATAATCTGATACCAAATCTTACAGTACGTGAAAATATCGAGGTCGGTGCATACTTAAGTAATCGTGCACTGGATGTAGATGAACTCCTTCATACACTTGGCATATATGAACATCAGAGGAAACTGCCGAACCAGCTTTCGGGCGGACAGCAGCAGCGTACAGCTATAGGCCGAGCCATTATAAAGAACCCTGATATTCTTCTGTGTGATGAGCCGACGGGAGCCCTTGATTACAATACATCAAAAGAAATCCTGAAGCTGATAGAGACGGTTAATCAGAAATATGGAAATACCATAGTTATGGTTACACATAATGATGCAATTAAAGATATGGCTGACCGTGTTGTAAAACTTCGTGATGGGATGATACGTAAGAATTATGTAAATGAACATAAGATTCCGGCAACGGATCTTGACTGGTAAGGAGGCACTTCATGAAAAATCCTTTACGAAAACGCCTTCCGAGAGAACTGAAAAGCGAACTGGGAAAATATTTGGTGGTTTTTTTTCTGATGATCTCAACAATTGGATTTGTTTCGGGCTTTCTTGTTGCTGATGGAAGCATGCTTATTGCATATAATGAGAGTTTCAGCAAGTACAATATAGAAGATGGTAATTTCAGTATCGGAGAAAAAATTTACAGAGGCCAGAAAGAAGCCATTGAAGAGCTTGGCGTGAAAGTATATGAGAATTATTATATAGAAGATACTCTTACAAATGGCAGTACCATGAGATTTTTTAAAAACCGTACAGATGTAGACAAAGTTTGCCTTATGGACGGTGAGATGCCGGAGAAAACAGGTGAAATTGCAGTTGACCGTATGTATGCGGACAATAATAATCTGAAAGTCGGTGATACCTTAAGTGATGGCAAAAAAGAATGGAAGATCACCGGTCTCGTGGCGCTGTCCGATTACAGTGCATTGTTTCAGAGTAATAATGATACAATGTTTGATTCTGTAAAATTCGGCGTCTGCATTGTGACAGATGGAGAATTTGCATCTCTTGACCAGGATAAGATACAGTATAATTATTCCTGGATTTATGATAAATCTCCAAAAACAGAAAAAGAGGAAAAAGATATTTCAGAAGATCTTATGAAAGACATCGGAAAAGTTGTCACACTGGAAAGCTTTATCCCACGTTATCAGAACCAGGCAATCAGATTTACCGGAGATGATATGGGAAGCGATAAGGCCATGATGGTTGTGCTGCTTTATATAGTTATTGTGATCATGGCTTTTGTGTTTGGTCTTACAACCAGCAATACCATAACAAAAGAGGCAGCAGTGATCGGAACACTGAGGGCTTCAGGTTATACGAAAGGGGAACTGATACGACATTATATGGCTCTTCCGATTGTAGTGACACTGGTCGGGGCAATAGTGGGAAATATACTTGGATACACTGTTTTCAAAGATATATGTGCAGGTATGTATTATGGAAGTTACAGCCTTCCCACGTATGAGACTGTATGGAATGCAGAGGCATTCCTGCTGACGACAGTAGTGCCTGTTGCAATCATGCTGGTGGTAAATTTTGGAATCCTTCATCACAAATTACGACTTTCTCCACTGAAATTCCTGAGAAGAGATCTTTCGGGCAGAAAAAGAAGAAAAGCAGTATATTTAAGTCCGAAGTTAAAAATTTTTACAAGGTTCCGCCTTCGCGTTATTTTTCAGAATTTCAGTAATTATATTGTCCTGTTTATAGGAGTGGTATTTGCAAATCTGCTGTTGTTTTTCGGGCTGCTTCTGCCTTCAGTACTGAATCATTATCAGCTGGAAATTCAGGACAATATGCTTGCAAAATATCAGTATATGCTTTCCATGCCGGTAAGTGTCATGGGTGGTGGTAACAAGCTGGACAGTTTTGTGGCTATGCTGCTTTTTTCAAATAACACAGAGACAGACAATGAAGATGCAGAAGAGTTCAGTGCATACTCGCTGAATACGATTCCCGGCAAAGTAAAGAGCGAGGAAATCCTTCTTTATGGAATCGAAGATGACAGTAAGTACGTAGATATAAATCTGGGAGATGGTATTTATATTTCTTCAGCATATGCGGATAAATATGGTATTAAAGCCGGTGATACGATCACTCTGAAAGAAAAATATGAAGATGATGAGTATTCTTTTTATATAGACGGAATCTACGATTATACGGGCGGCTTATGTGTATTTATGAAAAAAGCAGATCTGAATGACACTTTTAATCTGGGAGAAGATTATTTCAGTGGATATTTCAGTGATACGGAGATTACGGATATTGATAACAACTATATTGGATCAGTTATCAATCTGGATGCACTGACAAAAGTATCCCGGCAGCTTGATGTATCCATGGGAAGTATGATGGGAATGGTAAATGGCTTTGCAGTTGTAATTTTTATGATACTTATTTACCTGCTCTCGAAGATCATCATAGAAAAAAATGCACAGTCTATATCCATGACGAAGATACTCGGTTATACAAATGGTGAGATCAGCAGGCTATACATTATGTCTACATCACTGATGGTAGTAATCTGCCTTCTGGTAAGTCTGCCCCTGGAAACTGTGATCATGAAAGTGCTTTACAGAGAAATGATGCTTCAGAGCCTTTCGGGCTGGATAACGCTGTGGATCGATCCACTGATATATGTGCAGATGTTCGTGATCGGAATTATAACATATGCGGTAATTGCAGTTCTGGAATACAGAAAAATACGTAAAGTTCCTATGGGAGAAGCGTTGAAAAACGTTGAGTGATCATTCTGAGTAAAATTTTTTGTTAAAAAATAGATTTTAAAAATTATCTGCTTTATATTGTTAAAGCGTTAAATAACTGCTATAATGAGGACACTTGACGGAAGCAGATAACAGATACTGTATTTCGGAAAATGTACGAAGTGGATAAAGGGGAACAAAAATTATGAATCAGTTGGAAGTACTCAGAGAAAGCCTTGGACAGTGTGACGAGATCATTCTTGATGCACTGCTCATGAGAAATAGAATAGTAGAAGACATTATGGCTTATAAGGAAGCTAATGATCTTCCTATCCTTCAGCCGGAACAGGAAGCAAAACAGAGAGAATGGCTTGCAAAGAGGATGGAAGGCCGCAGACATACAAATGAAGTGTCGGCAGTTTTTGACGAGATTACACGTAACAGTAAGAGAATCCAGGCACGTAAGCTTTTTGATTACAATATCGTGCTGATCGGCTTTATGGGAGCCGGCAAGTCAACCATTTCTGATTTCCTTAAGACTGTTTTCGCAATGGATATCGTGGAGATGGATCAGATCATTGTCGAAAGAGAAGGCATGAGTATTTCTGATATTTTTGAAACATATGGAGAGGAATACTTCCGTGATCTGGAAACAAAACTTCTTATTGAGATGCAGTCCAGAACAAACGTAGTCATTTCCTGTGGTGGTGGTGTCCCGATGAGAGAACGCAATGTAGTGGAAATGAAGAAAAACGGTCGTGTTGTTCTTCTTACAGCAAAGCCGGAGACAATCCTGGAGCGTGTAAAGGATAATCATGACAGACCGCTTCTGGAGGGAAACAAGACAGTTCCTTATATTGCTGAACTTATGGAAAAACGTCGTGAGAAATACGAGGCAGCAGCAGATATCGTGATCGAAACAGACGGAAAGAGTGAACTGGTGATTTGTGAGGAACTGGTACAGAGTCTTCGTGCACTGGATGCAGAAGAAAAATAATAAAAAATGCTGTGGGGAATACAGTTAATATGTATTTTCCACAGCATTTTTTATGGATATACCAGAGTTGTTGTTCTGTTATTTACCACTTATATAGGAATTGTAAATGGCAGGACTGATGGAATCCTCAATCGTTTTGTAAACACTTTCTGATGCCTTACGGATTTCTTTTCTTGTTTCAGCAGAAAGAGTGATGATCTCAGTACCACTTTCTTCAATCGTTGCGACTCTGTCTGCGATTCTCGCATCAGACTGTTCACGCGCGTATTCTGTGGCCAGTTTTGCTGCTTTTGTCATGATAACCTGTTCATCTTTCGGCAGATCTTTAAAGAAATCATCGTTAACGATCAGTGAGATCAGATGTGGCAAATGGTTCGTTTCAACTACATAATCCTGCTGTTCATAGAGCCTGTTGGAAACGATAACCTCGTAGGGATTTTCCTGTGCATCGATCGTATGCTGCTGAAGTCCGATATAAACCTCATTGAAAGTCATTGGCGTCGGGTTTGCACCGAGGGCTTTCCAGAAAGCAATGTGATAGCTGTTTTCCATGGTACGGATCTTCTGACCCTTGAAGTCACTGAGATTTTCAACTTTTTTGTTTGTACTCATGATACGGAATCCCTGGTCAGCCATACCGAGAAGATGATAGCCGCCATCCGTATAGACATCACTGATCAGGCTGTAAAATTCGGGGTTATCAATTTTGGCCCTGCATTCGTCGAGTGTATCAAAAACACATGGCAGGTCGAAAACTGCCAGATCGTTCATAAAGGAAACCTGAGGAGCTGTATTCTGTACAACAAAAGGAATATCACCGTCTGCGCAGGTTTCCAGAAGGTCTCTGTCACCACCAAGTGTGGAGTTTGCGTAGACCTGGATCTTCATTTTTCCATTACTTAAATCTGCAACTTCAGCGGCAAACTTTTCCGCAAAGATCTGTGTAACGGTATCCTCAGGACTTGCGGTGGCAAGCGGCCAGGAATAGCGCTGCACTTCATCATCAGAAGAATTACAGCCTGTCATGGTGAAGGCAAGAATACCGGCCGCAGCCAGAAGGGGAATACATATATATTTTTTCATGTTGTGCCTCCTATAAAATTCCAATTGAGATTGCAGGAATGAAGGTGATCAGAAGCAGTGCCACAAGGAAAAAGCAAATCATGGGCATAGCTTTTCTGGCTATGTTCATAACAGGCACATTTGTGAGAGAACCTGCCACAAAAAGGTTGACACCGATCGGAGGTGTAACAAATCCGATGGCAAGATTTACAACCATGATAACACCAAACTGAACAGAATTCATGCCGATTGCCGTTACGATAGGAAGGAGGATCGGTGTAAGGATCAGGATAGCAGGTGTCGTGTCCATAACCATTCCCACGATCAGAAGGAAAAGGTTGATGATCAGAAGAATAGATACGGGACTGTGAAAATTATTCAGTATAAACTCGCTCACTGTCTGCGGAACCTGCATAAGCGTCAGAACTCTGGAAAAGGCAGTAGAGGCAGCAAGGATAAAGAGAATCGGTGTAAAGGTTCTGATAGCTTCTACAAGGATAGCCCAGATATCTTTCAGTTTAATACTTTTATAAACAAGAAGACTGATGATCAGAGCATAAAATACCGAGATTACAGCAACTTCTGTAGGTGAGGCAATGCCGCTGTAAATACAGCCGAGGATAATGACAGGACTTAAAAGAGCAAAAAAACTTTCTTTCAGAACTTTCAGAAGTCCTTTATCGTGAAGAATTTTTACTTCTGCATGTATTTTTTCCCTGTCTTCACCGTAGCGTTTGCAGTAATAAAAAGCATAGAACATCAGAAGTCCGCCGATCATAAGACCAGGAATGACGCCTGCCAGGAAAAGGTCGCTGACAGAAGCACCGGAAGCCATACCGTACATGATAAATGGTATACTTGGTGGAATAATAACACCAAGTCCGCCGGCAACAGCAACAATGGCAGTAGAAAAGGTAATGTCATAGCCGAGTGCAGTAAGAACTGGTATAGTCATACTTCCGACAGCTGCTACAGTTGCAGGTGCAGATCCGGAGATAGCTCCGTAAAACAGGCAGGTGACGATAACTGCACAGGGCATTCCTGCTGTGAATCTGCCAAGAAAATAAGCAAATACGTCAAAAAGTTTCTTTGAAATTCCACCCTTGGCCATGATGATACCGGAAAGTACAAACATTGGTACTGCAAGAAGGGGAAAGGAATCCAGACCGCCAAACATGGCGCGGATCAGATATTTGGCACCTACAGTAAAGGAAGGATCGAATACAGAGGGGAGAACAGAAGTGATTCCCAGTGTGATCGATACAGGAACTGCGATGACCAGAAGCAAAACAAAAATAATAAATAAAACAACGACCGGCATTAGTGTTCCTCCTCATTTGAATTTGCCTGAATAAATGATTCAGGAATATTTCGCTCCGGATGAGCAGGGTCAAAAACATTTTCTCCACGGGCTACACGGAATTCGATGATCCAGCGCTGCAGAACACGGAAGGCAACCAGAATAAAGGCAACCAGAGGAGCTGCCTGTACATAGTACATGGGAATGCCGCAGGCCGGTGAAAGCTGCCCGCTGTGAACAGAAGACATCATATAGGACCAGGCAAACGGAATCATGTAAACAAAAAACACCAGTTCAAATGTATGATTTATAACTTTAAAAATGGCTTTCCCTCTTCGTGGAAAAATTGCAACAAACTGTTCTATTTTAATAGAAAGACATTTTTTGGTGCAGTAGCTGACGCTCAAAAATCCACTCCAGATAAAAAGATATCTGGTAAGTTCCTCGGACCAGGACAGAGACATGCCCAGAACATATCTGCAAAGAACCTGTATTCCCATGATCAGCGTCATGGCGATCAGAAAAATAACAAGAATGAATTCTTCCAGGTTCGCATCCAGCCAGTGAAGTATTTTTTTCATGGAAGACCTCCCTTTTTTATATTTAAAACATCTGCGAATTGCATTGTTATAAATAACTTTCGCAATTCTGTACCCTGGTGTTACATAGAGAAACACCGGTATTCCTATTTTAAATAAAAATACCGGTGAGTTCAAGAAGCAATTATGGGGTAATATCACATTGCATTATGAAGAAGTCCAAGAATGGTATTCAGATCATTGACACCCATCTGACCAGGTGCGGAGGCTTTCTTTGCAGCACCAAAAGTCATGGAAGATCCGAATACTTCGCCGCAGAGACGGCTGATAACACCGGTTCCGGCCATAGACATAGTAATAATCGGACGGTCAGCATAACTGGTTGCCATTTCTTCTGTTGCAGACAGAAGCGTCAGGACATCTTTTTTATTCTGAGGCATAACTGCAATTTTTGGAATATCAGCACCCATATCCTGCATTTTGCGGAGACGGTAAATGATATCTGCTTTTGCAGGAGTTTTGAAGAAATCATGATTAGAAGCGATAACTTTTACACCGGCTGCGTGAGCACCGTCAATAATTTTTCTTACAATCTCATCTCCTGTAAAAATTTCAACATCAATAAGATCAACATACCCTGTAGCAGCAGCTTTCAGGTTAAGTTCTGCATATGCTTCCGGTTCGATAGCTTTTTCACCGCCTTCTCTGGAAGTACGGAAAGTCATAAGAAGGGGGATGTTTCCGAGTACTTCATGAAGATCTTTCAGCGTGTCTTCAACCTGCGCAAAATCGAATACACCTTCAAACCAGTCAACACGCCATTCTACAACATCAACAGGAATGGAGTCAAAGGTTTTAGCTTCTTCTATGATATCTTTTTTTGTAACGCCTACGATAGGAACAATGATTTTTGGTGCACCTGCACCGATTTCAATATCTCTGATTTTGATTGTGTTCATGACGTTTCCTTTCTTTTTCTGGTTTAGCATACTGTCTTCTGAATAGTTACTAAGCATCAATAAATTCTGTCATTTTTTTGTAACGAATATTTACAAAGAGGCCAAGTACAACACCAACAGCAGTAAGCACGATGTTCATGATCATGACCTGAGACGGCTGCATTTTGGAAGCTGCTGTAAGGATTGTGTAGTTACATAAGGAGGAGGCGATCATAACCAGTGCAGTAACAGTACCTTTGATTTTCGGGAAAAGCATATTGCACACGGAAGTTGCAATCTGAAGAAGTCCGCCGGCTCCGGCCCACCCGATAATAAAAGCACCTGCGATCATCATTGTCTGATTCTGTCCCATAAGAACTGCAATCAGAGTTACGAGGCAGATGACCGGATAGGTCACAATGAAGCGTACATCTTTGATCTTTTTTGTAAGAAGAGCAGTTACAACAAGTGCGATCAGTGTTCCGGCAGAATAATAAGTCTGCATAATAGATGGATCAGCCCATCCGGCATTTTCTTTTGCAAAGTTCTGCGCACAGTTCAGCCACAGCTGGAAAGTACCTGTGCAGGTGAATCCGATCAGGATCATTGCGATGGATTCAAAAGAAAAATGAGTATGCTTCAGGCTGGCAATAAGGCCTTCTTTTTTTCCTTCGGCTTTCTGATCGGAGTCAGGAAGCGGGAACAGGAATACCAGTACAAAAAGTACAATATAGATTATACCACATGCGAAGAATAATGGGTTATAAGATGTAAGTCCGGAAGCAGTTGTTGTCACGGCAACACCAAGTACAAACGGAAGAAGCATCTGTGCAATGGCGATAAAAAATTTGATTCCCATTGTAGCAACGCCGGGTGCTTTGTAAATGATCTCCGTGACAGCAGGATAGATACCTGTGTCAAGGAATGAGTTTGCAATACCTCCGAGAACAGCACATACATATGCGATCATGTAGCCGCCGTTTGCTCCGATGTTAAAAGCAAGTGCAAGACCAATGAGATAAACAGCGTAGGAAGCACTTCCGATGGCAGTGGAAATACGACGGCCGAGTTTGTCAGAAAGTGGTCCGGCAAAAGGCAGGGCAATCAGTCGTCCGAGGCCGAGAGCTGCGGAGATTGCTGTAATGGACATGGCTTCAACACCCCAGGAAGCAGCGAGCGCTTCTTTGATGACAGCCTGTCCGAGGATAGAACATCCTACTCCGTGGATAAAATAGTTCAAGTACAGGATCAGTGCACTTGGAAGGTACTTTTTGTTCATGATATTCTCCTTTTCTGAAACGTTTTAAGACATTATTTGTGATATGTAATATCAGATGTGAGATGACTCCCACCTCTGTAGGTGGCGAGCAACAAATCAGTATCAGTGGTGGGAGTCAATCCCCCATCTGATATAGCCTCCGGCAGGATTGCAGAGATGCGCAGAAGAAGTATGTCATGCATTGCATGACGCGCATCTCGCAGCAAGAATGCAGAGGCATTCTTGAACTGTGGCGTGTGCAGTTCTGTCACAAACAGCAGAAAGGCCGGTTTCAGTTTCTGTTAAAAAAATAACATTTGTTAGTATTGTAACAGTGGAAACAGATAGCGTCTAATGCTTTTAAAGTAAAAAAACAATGCATTGAATGTATTGGTATGGTACAATATATGATATTAGAAGGCAGGATTGTGAGAGTGCGGCACACGATACAATCCACAGGTATCATAGTTGGAGAAAAGGGGTTTTTACTATGACATTGAATCAGATTCTGTATTTTCAGAAGGTGGCAAGACTGGAAAATTACCACCAGGCAGCAGAAGAGTTATATATTTCACAACCATCCTTAAGCAGATCTATGGCTTCGCTGGAGGATGAGTTGGGCGTCACGCTTTTTGAAAAAAAGGGCAGAGGAGTGGAACTTACAAAAGCCGGGAAGCTTTTTCTGGAGCATGCAGACAAAATAGTCGCAGACTGCAGCATTGCAGTGGATAAAATGCAGGAACTTTCTTCTGCTGGTGGAAAAATCGACATCGGTTATATTTTTCCACTTGCAGGACATTATATTCCTCATAAGGTGCGAAATTTTCTGAACCGTGACGAGAATAGAAATGTAGTTTTTAATTTCTGGCAGAATCATACCCCTGCAATAGAAAAGAAAGTAAGATCCGGTGAGCTTGATGTGGGATTTGGAGGATTTCTTCAGAAAGATGACATGGAGTTTTTTCCATTAATAAATCAGGAACTGGTGATCATCACACCGGAAGGACATCCTCTGGGTAAAGATAAGATCGTGTCGATTACCGAAATGGGAAATTATCCGGTAATCGGTTATGACCGTGAGTCCTGGATGGGAACTTATGCAAAACATTTATATAAGAAATATCAGGTAGAGCCGAATACGATCGTAGAATGTCCTGATGAATATTCTATTGTTGCACTTGTAAGAGAAAATTTTGGGATTGCGCTTATGCCCAGGACAGATATACTTGCCAGAGCAGAGGGGATTAATATTCACAAACTGGAAAATCTGCAGGTTTACAGACAGATTTTTATGTTCTGGATGAAAGACAGATACCGCCTTCCTGCTGTGGAAAGATTTATTCAATATATGAAGGAACAGGCAGAGCCTGAAAATGATACCGAAAATGCATTAAAACTTTACCTGAAAGATATTGTTAATTTTTGATACAAAGGGTTATGATAAAAAAGTCACAAACAGAGAAATGCCTCTCAAGTAATTATGAGTAACAGATTACGTAAGGAGAATTTTCATGAAGAGTCAATACCCTAAAATTTTTGAACCAATTACGATTAAAAGAACTACGATCAAAAACCGTATCGCCATGACTCCGATGGGAACGAACTATGGAGAAACAAGCGGTGAGATGAGTAACCGACATATGAATTACTATTCACTTCGTGCAAAAGGCGGTACAGGTCTTATTATTCTGGAAAATGCCAACATTGAATATCCGGCAGGATCTAATGGAACAAGTCAGATCCGTATTGATCATGACAGCTTTATGCCACGTTACTATCAGCTGGTGGAAAATCTCCACAAGAACGGAGCAACAGTTGCAATTCAGGTAAACCATGCAGGTGCCTCAGCTTCCTCTGCAAGAACAGGAATGGAAACTGTTTCTTCTTCCAATATTCCAACCAAGGCAGGGGGAGAAATTCCGCGTCCGATGACAAAAGAAGAAATTCTCACCACAGTTAAGAAATATGGCGAGGCTGCAAAACGTGTACAGACTATCGGATTTGATGCCATTGAGATCCACTGCGGACATTCTTATCTTATGAGTCAGTTTATCTCACCTTATTATAATAAAAGAACAGATGAATTCGGAGGTTCCGTGGAAAATCGTCTTCGATTCCCTCGTATGGTACTGGAAGAAGTACGTAAAAATGTAGGACCGTGGTTTCCGATCATTGTGCGTATTTCCGCAGAAGAAAGAGTGCCAGGAGGAAATACGCTGGAGGATACACTGGAATATCTGGGATATCTTGATGAATTTGTAGATATGTACGATGTTTCCTGTGGATTGAATCCGTCTCTTCAGTATCAGATCGACTCCAATTTCCTGCCTGACGGATGGCGTTCCTATATGGCAAGGGCCGTAAAAGAAAAATTCGGCAAACCTGTCATTAATGCAGGCAATTATCGTGATCCTGAAGTTGTTGAAAAAGTTCTCGAAAGCGGAGATGTGGATATTGTTGGAATGGGACGTGGACTGATCGCTGAGCCTGACTGGGTCAAAAAAGTTCAGAACGGCGAAGAAGATTATCTGCGCAAATGTATCTCCTGTAATGTGGGCTGTGCAGGAAACCGTATCGGCGTAAACCGTCCGATCCGCTGTACAGTAAATCCTGCTGTTCCGGAAGGAGATATTTACAAAAAACTTAAAACTAATAAAAACTGCAATGTTGTAGTAGTGGGTGGCGGTACAGCCGGACTGGAAGCAGCCTGTACGGCAGCAGAAGTTGGCTGTAATGTTTTTGTTCTTGAAAAGAATGCTCATCTTGGCGGTCTTTCCACATTTATTTCAGATCTTCCGAGCAAGACACGTATGAAAGATTTCCCCAAATATCTGGAAGCACGTGCTGCAAGACTGAATAATCTGTATATCTTCCTGAATACAGAAGCTACTGTAGATACGATCAAACAGTTCAAGCCGGATATAGTTGTAAATGCAACAGGATCCGTTCCGCTGGTGCCTCCGATCAAAGGTCTGAAAGAAAATATCGAAGCGGGAAATGTTGCCACAATCTTTGGAATGATCAACAATCTGAATGCAGGAAAATATCCGGATGAAGCATGTCAGGGCAAAAAGGTCGTAGTGGTAGGCGGCGGTTCTGTAGGCCTTGATGTGGTCGAATATTTTGCACCAAGAGGAGCACAGTGTACAATCGTAGATATGCTTCCGCAAATCGGTATGCTAGCAGACCCGATCACGAAATGCTCCATGCGTGAAACCCACGATAAATATGGAGTGAAAGAATACGTGAACACTGCACTTCAGGAAGTAAAGGAAAATGCTTTTACAGTGAAGCTTCCAGATGGAAAAATCACAGATCTTGAATTTGATCTTGGATTTAACTGCCTGGGAATGCGTGCAAATAATCCAGTTCTTGCACAGCTTGAAGAAGCTTTTGGAGATACAGACACGTATGTATACAACATTGGAGATTCTGTCCGTGCCCGCCGTATCATGGAAGGAACCATGGAAGGACGTGCAATACTGAATGTACTGGAATCTCAGGGATACCTGACATTAGAACCATTAGAGTGATGATACCAAGGAGGAAAAAACATGCCAAATATTACAGGACATACAGAATTAGTAGGATTAATGGCTTATCCGATTCGCCACACACAGTCACCGACAACGCATAACCTTGCATACGACAAAAACGGGGATGATGTTATCCAGCTTGCTTTTGAAGTAGATAATGATTCGCTGAAAGATGCAGTACAGAGTATTCGTGCACTTAAAATGCTGGGATCCAACATTTCCATGCCAAACAAAACTGTTGTTCACCAGTATCTTGATGAAGTTGACGAAGCTGCAAGATTATGTGGTGCCATCAACACTGTTGTAAATATGCGTGATGAAAACGGCCAGGTTACCGGTAAGCTGAAAGGTTACAACACAGACGGAATGGGATACTGGCAGGGACTTACCGAAGAAGGAATCGACTTCAAAGGAATGAAGATGGTCCTTATCGGTACAGGCGGAGCTGCTACAGCAATTGCAGTACGTGGAGCGCTTGACGGAATCGCAGAACTTGAAATCTTTAATATCAAAGATAAATTCTACAGCCGTGGAGAGGAAATTGCAGACCTTATCAACAAGAATACAAATTGCAAAGCTACTATGAATGACCTTGGAGATCTGGATCTTCTGAAAGAAAAAATGCATGCTGCAGATCTTTTCTGCGATGCGACAGGTGTGGGAATGCATCCTCTGGAAGATCTTTCCAACATTCCGGATCCTTCTTATTTCAAAAAAGATCTTATTGTAACAGATACTGTATATGCACCTCGTGAAACGGTTATGATGAAACAGGCAAAAGATGCCGGATGTGAAAAAATATATAATGGTATGAGTATGATGCTCTTCCAGGCGCTGATCGCGATTAAGCTTTATACAGGAAAAGATACACCGGTGGATTATATGAAAGAAAAACTGGGGATTTAAAATTATAAAGAAATCCCGGGTGGTTGGGAGAAGATGAAAGAAAACCATTATGAATGAATGTCTACCCTCAGAGCGGCAACTCTGGGGGCTTTCTTTTGTGCTTTTATGGTACACTAATTATCAGTTTTGATAATAATGCTTATTGGGAAATAATGTAATTTTCTATATAAAATCATCGAATAATCCATGTAAAAATTAATGTTATATTTATATAATCTGTATATCAAGAGAAGGAGGTCTTACATATGAAGAATAAGACAAAAAAGATTGGGGTGACCTTATTAACGGCTGCTTTGATGACAACTTTAGCAGCAACATCTGTAAATGCAGATAATAAGGATAGCAAGGAGTGGGAATATAAAGAAGCGGAATTATCTTTACTTACATTTCCTGATATTAATTCAGATGGGTTAAATGCAGTATGTGAACTGGCCGAAGAAAAACTTGGAATAAAAGTTGATATAGAGGTCGTAACAGCAGGAGAAGATATTGTGTCAACAAGAGAAGCATCTGGAGATTTAAATGATCTGGTAATTGCAAACTCAGGTGCGACTCTGGGAACTCAGTTACATCCGGAAGATAATTTTATTCCGTTAAGCGATAACGAATATATTATGAGCCGTCTGGATGATACGTTTGCAAGTGCGGTTACTAATAATGACATAGTATATGGAATTCCGCAGAGTACTGCAATGGCAGGATGTATTTTATATAATAAACAGGTTTTTAAAGATGCGGGAGCAGAAGTTCCAGATACCTGGGAGGATTTCCTGGAGGTGTGCCAGAAGATAAAAGAAAATGGAAAAACACCTTTAATTGGTACATTTGGAGATACATGGACAAGTCAGGTATTGTTCTTAGGAGATTATTATAATCTCAGAGCAGAAGAGCCAGATTTTGCATCAAAATTTGAAGCAGGAGAAGAAAAATATGCAACATCAACAGCTGCATTAAAGAGTTTTTCAAAATATGCAGATGTAAAAGATTTTTATAATGAAGATTGTTTTGCTGCAACATTTAGTGATGGTGTAGATTATCTTGCAGAAGGTGATGGAGCTATGTGGCCGATTTTAACAGAGGCACTTCCTGAATTAGCTTCTTTGTATGGTGAAGATTATGCCAATAATATTGGTGCATTTGGAATTCCGGGAGATGATGCAGAAAATCATGGCCTTACAGTATGGGAACCTAATGCAATATATGGAAACAAAAATTCTGATAAAGTAGATGATATTACCAGATTTATGGAGTTCTATGTTTCTGATGAAGCTCTGGATGCGTTTAACAGTGCACAGACTCCGCAAGGACCTGTTTGTATCAAAGGATATGAGCCATCAGTAGAGGTATTTCCGGCAGTAGAAGATATGCAGGCTTATATTGACGCAGGAAAAACAAGTGTAGCTCTTGAATTTGAATGTAGTGTAATAGGTGCAAATTGTGATGCAATCTGTAGTGAATGTGCATCAGGTCAGACAACAGCAGAGGAAGCTGCTAAGAAATTAGATGAAGACTGCTATAAAGCAGCAGTACAGCTGGGGCTTGACTGGAAAAAATAAAAATGATGATCGACTGCTTGGAGAGAAAATCTTTCCAAGCAGTAATTCTTATGAGGTTGATTATGAATAAAAGAAAAACGTATCCACTTTATTTTGCGGCACCGGCATTTATTATTTTTATAATATTGTTTTTGTTTCCTAATCTTATCTCTTTTTATTACAGTTTTACGATTTGGGATTTAAAAAATGCAGTATGGTGTGGATTAGATAATTACAAAATGTTTCTTACTGATCCAGGACTTATGTTAAGTATAAAAAACACATTGATTTATGCAGTAACAACTTGTGGACTAAAAGTTATAGTAGGTTTTATCATAGCCGTTTTTCTGACAAGTGGATTACGTACAAAAAATCTCCTGAGATCTATTGTTTTTTTTGCGACACTTATAAGTTCTGTAGCAGTGGGAATTATGTTTAAAGCTATGCTTCATCCAACGAAAGGTATAGTAAATACATTTTTGCAATTATTTTCTATACAGGGGACAGACTGGCTGGGAAATACAGGAACGGCATTAGGTTCTGTTATTTTCGCAGATGTATGGAAGGGGCTGGGAATTGCAGTTGTAATATTTATTGCAGGAATTCAGTCTATTGATCGTACTTACTATGAAAGTGCTTCTCTGGATGGAGCCTCAAAAATTCAAATTGTAAAAGATATAATGATACCATTGTCAAAATCGGCCAGAAATTCTGTGATCATTTTATCTTTTATATCCGGAATCCGTTCATTTGAATTAATATGGAGTATGACAAAAGGTGGTCCAGGATTTGCGACAGATGTATTAGGATCTGTTGTTTATAAGGAATATTCCAGTGGTTATTACGGATTGTCTACAACCGGAAATGTAATTATGCTGATTTTTGTTATGTGCCTTGCATTTCCATTACAGAAATTTCTGAACAAAAACGAGGAAGTGTAAATATGAAAAAAAATAAAATAAAACTGCTGTTGGGAGACTGTATTGGGCTTATACTTGCATTTGTTTTTTTTATTGTACCGTTCTTATTTGTTGTAGTAACAGCTTTAAAAGACAGACGAGAGGCGAATAAATTACAAATGACATTGCCTTCGACTTTCCATTTTGAGAATTTTGTAACAGTACTTACAGAAAATCATTATCAATTGCTTACAGCTTTTAAAAATAGTATCATAATTACAATAGGAACAGTAATTATGCTGATCATATTTGGATCAATGGCCGGTTATGTATTGCAAAGAAGGAAAGATTATCGCTCGAAAATATTAAATAAAATAATTATGTTGGGTTTAATGGTTCCTACAGCTATTATCCCGACAATATGGGTATTAAAAGGATTACATATCTATAAATCCCTGCCTTCGATCATTCTTTTAGAGGTGGCATTAAATATTTCATTTACTGTTATTTTATATCAGGGATTTATGGATACGATTCCAGTAGAATTGGAAGAAGCAGCATTTATGGATGGAGCTACTTCAATAAAAATATACAGTCGTATTATTTTTCCATTGCTGAAGCCTGTAACAGCAACCGTAATCATTATAAATGCTATTTCAATATTCAATGATTTTACAACGCCATTATATTTTTTTCCAGGTTCAGAAAATGTTACAGTACAATTGACCTTGTATAATTACATTGGAAAATTCTCAAACTCATATAATCTGTTATTTGCTGATGTATTGATTATTATCGTTCCTATGCTGATTCTCTTTTTGATTTTTAATAACAGAATTGTAGAAGGTATGACTGCAGGTTCAGTAAAAGGATAAAACAAAACTAGGAGGGCTGTATATGAAATTCAGAACGAAAATGGTAAGTATATTTACAATATTTGTTGTGATAATTGCAGCCGCTTCTAGTTTTTTTATGCATTATTTTCTTTCAAAACAATATTATGAAGAACAGTACCATACTATAAATATGAGTGTAATGGATATGGCGCATAACTTTGAAATGAAATTAAACAGTATGAATTCAGTTATGAGATATGTACTGTCTAATGGGAACATTCTTAATGATCTGTCAATTATAAGTGCAAGTCATAAAAATACTCAGCTTTTGTCAGAAAGAAATAATGCGTTGGATGAAATAAGAGAGTATATAAATAATGATTATATATATAAAACTTCATACAGAACGATTGTGTTCAATAATGAAGGTGAGGCTGTTTCATCAAAGAATTTTGGTAATACAGAAATTAAAGAACACTGGCAGTTGAAAGACATACAGGGAATTGAAACGGCTCAAAAAACTCCTGGAAAAACTTATTTGACAGGAACATCAAAAGACCAATGGGGAAATAAAAGTAATCCTGAAGTTTTTTCTTTGTTAAAATGTCTCAATGGTTCGCAATATGGATATATTGAAATTCAGTGTCTGGCTGAAGATATAATGGCATTGGATAAAGAAAAAGATGTGAAATTTATAATCTATGATGATTCACATAATTTAATATATGCATCTGACAAGATAAGGGAGCCCCAGAAATATGTTTCATATTTAAAAAAAATGAATACCATACAGAATGTAAATGGGGAAATTATTTATGCCATGGAAAATGAAACTTATGGATATTCATTGGTAGGTGTATATACAGGTGAAGAAATTGCATCGAAATCGACATATATTGTGGCATACACAGGAGTGATAGAATTAATTTTTATATTATTGGCCATTGGGTTTGTGGTTATATCAGCCAGATATCTGACGAAACCAATTGAAGATTTAAAAGCTGTTATAGATAGAACAGAGATGGAAGATCTGGATGCAGAAAGAATTATCGCAGTACCAAAAAATGAAATAGAAGCGGTAAATGTTTCATATCAAAAACTTCTGGAGAGACTGCATAAGTCTATTGTAAAAGAAGAAAAAATGGCTAATCTAAGTTTGAAAAGTCAGCTGGACATGTTACAGGCACAGATTAATCCACATTTTATTTATAATGTTTTGAATGTTCTTTCTAACAGAGGCATCCTGGCACAGGATGAAGAAATTTGTAATATCTGTGGAAATCTTGCTGCCATGTTACGTTATTCTACTGATACAAGAGAATATTCAATATGTATCAGAGATGAACTGGATTATCTTCATAGGTATATTTCATTAATCAAAGCAAGATTTGAACATCGTATAGAATACAGTGAAGAAATTGAACATTCTCTTATGGATCAGAAAATTCCTAAAGCTGTAATACAACAACTTGTGGAGAACAGTGTAGAACACGGATTCGGAAAAGCGCAGGACGTACTTCTGATTAAGATATATTTAGAAAGTACGGAAACAGGCTGGAGTCTTATGGTTCAGGACAATGGTGTGGGTTTTTCAGAAGAGAAAAAACAGGAACTGTATGTATTGTTTGAGGAAATCAAAACGTGGGCAAGAGATGAAAAACAGATTTATGGAAAACAGTTAGGGGGAATGGGACTTGCAAGTGTATATGCGCGAATGTATTTCATGTTTGGAGAACAGTTCCATATAGAATTAAGCAACAGAGATGGAGCACAGATTATGATAACAGTAGAGAAGAGTACAGATGAATACAAAATATAAATACAAGGTTTTTATCGTAGACGATGAACCGATTTCCATACAGCTAATTTCAAATATCATAAAAATGTACTGTCCTGAGATTGAAATCGTTGGATCGGCAGATAATGTGTTGAAATGTCTGGAAAAATTAAAAACATGTGAAGCAGATATTCTGATCAGTGATATACGAATGCCAGGCTTAAGCGGAATAGATCTGATCTCAAAAGTAAAACAACTATATCCGGATATTTTAAATATTTTTGTAAGTGGATATCGGGAATTTGAATATGCAAAAGCAGCTATGAAACTGGATGTTGAAGATTATCTTTTGAAGCCGATTGTTCCTTCAGAATTAAAAAAAACAATTCATAAAGTTGAAGAAAAACTGGATATATTGTTTCAGAAAAAAAGAACTGCGATTTTGTATGAAAGAGAGCAATTGGAAAACGATAATCTGGAAAAGTATTTTCCACATGAGAAATATTATGTAGCTATTATTCGAAAAAATGGTTTGCCTAAGCGTTTTATAGGAAAAATACAGGATTCTATTTTTAAAAATAAATATAATATGGTCATGAACGGACGTGATGTGATGGAGTCATTTTATCTAGTTCCGGAGGAGGTGGTCAGTAACGGTAATATCAGACAAATAATGAAAAATACCTACATTAGAGAATCGCAAAATGCCGGTTATACGACGATGATTCTTTCAAAAAATCCGTATTATGCGAGAGAACTTGGAAATATATATAGAACGTTGTGTAAAATGTTGGATTTTTATCTTGTTATTGGAAAGAGCCAGATTTTGTATCTCGAAGATTGTGAAGACAGTGTGCAAAATACATTAAGTATTCGAGGGGAAGTATCGAAACTGGAATGGCTTCTTGAAAATAAAAAGATTGAACAGGCGAAAGCAGAAATCATATGTTTGGGTAATAAGTTCAGAAATGCTGATGTTACACAGAGAGAGACAGAAAAAGCCATAAATCTTATACTTGTTTTGATGAATCAGCATGTGGATGAATTTTCCTGGAATATTCAAAATGAAGTAGCGATGGATGAAATTTTGTGTGGTGCTACTAATATTAATGATATTTTTATGGAACTTTCTAATCTACTGAACCATGCAGAATTGAAAAACAAGGAGGAAAAACTGGATTCTTCGGAATTTATCCAAAAGGTAAAGGAATATATTGTAAACCATCTCTCAGAAGATCTTTCTCTAAAGAACACAAGCAAAAAATTTGGAATATCTCAGACATATCTGGGACAGTTGTTTAACAAATATCAAAAAGTATCTTTTAGTAATTACGTAATTGAAATGAGAATACAGCGTGCAAAAGAATTATTAGATAATGACAAAGAAATATTAATAAAGGATGTAGCGAAATCTGTAGGATATCAGGATCAGTTTTATTTCAGTCGGGTGTTCAGAAGTATGACCGGGATAACACCTACAGATTATATAAACAAGGGGGAAAACTAAATGTATAAATTTAATGAAAAGGAAAAAAGAGACAATGTAAACGGTGCATTAGCTTTACGTTCACAGATTAATAGAATTGTAGATTCTCTGTGGAAAAAAGAGATAAAAAACATCTGCTGGCTTGGAATAGGTGGTACTTATGCATCCGCACTTCAGGTTGTGGTACACATGAAAGAAATGTCAGAACTCAATTGTTTTGCAGAAAATGCGGCAGAATTTAATGTAACCGGTAATAAACAAATTGGAAAGGGAACTGTTGTTATTATTTCTTCTGTGACAGGAACAACACAGGAAATAGTGGAAGCTGTAAATAATATGCATAAAGCGGGAGCCGAAGTAATTGGATTTATAGATGAAAAAAACTCTGTTCTGGCAGAAAATGTGGATTATCTGATTTGTTATAAGGGGCAGGAGCAGCTAAAATTCTATATGGTTGCAGACAGATTTATGTATAACAATAAAGAATTTGATTTATATGATCAATTTTATAAACAACTGGAAGAACATCTGGCTGAAGGACTTATAAATGTAGAAAAACAGGCAGATAAATTCGCACTGGAATTTGCTGAAAAACATCATGATGATCCAATTCACTATTATGTAGGAAGTGGAAATCAATGGGGAGAGGTATATTCTTATGGAATGTGTTATATGGAAGAAATGCATTGGTTACGAACCAAAACTATAACCAGTGCAGACTTTTTTCATGGAACATTAGAAATTATTGAAAGAGATACACCTGTTACGGTTTTCATTGGCGAAGACAGCCAGAGAGCATTAAGTGAGCGTGTAAAAAACTTTTTACCCAGAATATGTGCAAATTATTCAGTGATCGATTCAAAAGATTATGCAATGGAAGGAATCGACAGTAAATTCAGAGGAATGATTTCCTTTATGATCACACATGCTGTTACAAATCGCATAGATGCACATATGGAAAAAATCAACTGTCATCCAATGGAGATAAGGCGTTATTACAGATGTCTTGATTATTAATCTGAACGAGGAAAACATATGTTTGAAATTTATGATTTTAGTATAAATTACAGAGAAAATCCAACAGGAATTGATGGAGCACCCGTCTTTAGATGGAAGCTTAAGTCAGACAGACAGGAAAACTGTCAGAAGTCTGTAATCCTGGAAGTATACGATAGTATTGAAAAAAGATTCATATGGAAATATGAGTATGAAGGCAGGAATATGGAAATTCAATATGACGGAGTACCTTTCAGTGATCTGCGAAGATATCAGGTGCAGCTTCGGGTATATAGTACTGGTGGAGATTGCGCTAAATTAAATCAAGCAGCAGAATTTACTACAGGATATGCAGCTGAAGAAGCATGGAAAGCGAAATGGATAGTAAGCGGGCATAAAAGTGAAGCATGCCCTATGTTTCAGAAACAGTTCAGAATTAATAAAAAGATCAAAACTGCGTATGCCTGTGTAAGTGCAATGGGCATATATGAGTTGTATGTTGATGGAAAAAAGATGGGAAACACGGTTTTTTCTCCCGGTTGGAGTTCTTATAAAAAAGAAATCAATTATCAGATATATGATTTCAAGGAATATTTAAAAACAGGGGAACATTTTATAAGCATACTGGTAGGAAAAGGCTGGTATAGTGGTAATCTCACATGGAATCAAACTGCGAATTTATATGGTGACGATGTAGGCTGCATTGTACAGATAGAAATTAACTATGAGGATGGCACCACAGAATATATTTTATCAGATGAAACATGGAAATGGTGTGATAGTTATATTACATATGCTCAAATTTATAATGGCGAATATCAGGATTTAACGAAGGCAGAAACACCAGAAACATTTATAGCCAATAATGCGGTAAAAATATCGGAAGGTTCAGGAGGAAGACTAAGAGTATCTCTTGACGATGGCATACAGGAGATGGAAAAAAGAAAGCCATGTAATATTTTCAGAAGCCCTGCAGGAAATTATGTCGTGGACATGGGACAAAATATGACCGGCTGGTTACAGATAAAGCTTCAGGGAAAAAATGGTGACAGAATAAGACTTCGATTTGGAGAGATTCTGGATCAGGAAGGAAATGTTTATTATGATAATTTACGTTCTGCAAAACAGGAAGCGGTATATCTTCTGAAGAATGGAACAAATGAATTATGTGAGCATTTCACATATCATGGTTTTCGATATGTAGAAGTTATAGAGTATCCTGCAGAACCTTCTATTCAGGATTTTGAAGGAATTGTTTTATACACAAATATGAAAGAAACCCTGAAATTCGAATGTGACAATAAATTGGTAAATCAGTTCATAAATAATGTTAAATGGAGCCAGAAAGATAATTTTACAGGTGTTCCGACAGACTGTCCACAAAGAGATGAAAGGCTTGGATGGACGGGAGATGCTCAGATTTTTATTCCAACATCATGTTATAATTTTCAATGCGATGCTTTTTGGGAGGAATGGCTGAATACTTTAAGAAATGATCAGTATGAGAGTGGTTCTGTTCCATTTATAGTGCCAGATGTTCTTCCACATAACTGGGATTGCCTGGGAGCTTGGGATTACAAGCATACTTCAGCCGCATGGGGAGATGCCGCAGTCATTTGTCCATGGATATTATATAAGTTTTATGGAAACAAAAGGGTTCTGGAAAAAAGCTACGAAAGCATGAAAGCTTTTGTAGAGTATGTCAGACGCGGAGGAAAAGAGGAACTCGTTTGGGACTGGGGTCCACAGTTGGGAGACTGGCTGGCTTTGGACAGCAAAGAGGATAGTTATTACGGAGCAACAAGTACGACATATACAGCGACAGTATATTATGCGCGTTCCGTAAAAATTCTGGGTGAAGCAGCTGTTGTTTTGAAGAAAACTGATGATGCAGAAGAATATAGAGAGTTATATGAAAGAATATATGACAGGTTTCAGACAGACTGGATCAGGGATAATAAGATTATAGAAGAGACACAGACAGCACAGGCATTAGCGATAACATTTGGACTGTTGGCAGAAGAACAGGAAAAAGAGGCTTCTCAAAAACTGTCTGATCTGCTGAAAAAAAATAAAGGATTATTAAATACAGGATTTGTAGGAACTCCAGAATTATGCAAAGCATTGTCTATGACCGGAAGAACAAAAGAAGCAGAAGAATTATTCCTGAAAACAGAATATCCATCATGGTTGTATCAGGTAAAAAAGGGAGCAACATCTGTGTGGGAACATTGGGACGGAATAAAGGAGAACGGGGATTTCTGGAGTTCAGATATGAATTCTTTTAATCATTATTCATATGGTTCAGTGGAAGAATGGCTTGTATCCTGGATTGCAGGGATTACTCAGGAAAAAGATTCCAGTGGATTCTCTAAGATACTTTTGCGTCCATTTTTGGAAAGCAGCATAAAAAAAATGTACTGTTCCTATGAAAGTATAAAAGGAACTATAGTATGTGCATGGGAGAAAAAAGATAGAATTACAGATCTTTATCTGGAAGTTCCATGTAACACAGAGGCAATATTGGAAATTCAGGGATCGAGAAAAAAGTTATTACCCGGAAAATATCAATTTTATATATAAAAAACAAGAAGGAAAAAATGTGTGAGAGAAAAGCATTTATTAAAGAAATAGTATTTGATTTTGCAGGAGCTTTCTTTTTTGGAATAGGTATATATAATTTTGCAGGGAATTCAGAATTTGTTACGGGCGGCATAAGTGGGATAAGTTTGATTGTTTATCACGTAACCAGAGCCCCGATTGGTGTGGTAAGTCTGCTGTTGCAGATTCCTCTGATTTGTCTTTGCTTATGGATATTTGGAAAGAGATATTTATTTTCATCATTAAAAACCGCAGTAATTTTTTCACTGGTATTAGATCATATAGTTATAAAACTTCCAGTATATCAGGGAAATCCTATATTGGCCGCAGTATGTGCAGGTGTTTTTTCCGGAGTTGGACTGGCTCTGGTATATGGATATGGAGGTTGTACAGGCGGAACAGATTACTTGCTTATGGCATTAAAATACAAATATCCGCATTTGACCCTGGGGCAGATTTCCATAGTAATGGATGGCATTATTATAGGTGTAGGAGCACTGATTTTTCAGAAGATGGATGCAGCTATTCTGGGAGTAATATGTGTTTATGTATCTGCAGCTGTGATAGATAGAATAGCATATCGTATGGGAGCCGGAAAACTTGTATTAGCAATATCAAAAGAGAAAAATCGTATTGCGGAAATGATCAATGAAGAAACATCAAGAGGCTGTACATTTGTGAAAGCATATGGTGGATATAAAAATACTTATCGCGATTTAATTTTATGTGCTTGCAGTAATAATCAGTCGGTTATTATTAAAAATCTTATTTCAAAAGTAGATGAGAAGGCATTTGTTATTATTTTAAATTCCAGTGAGGTATTTGGAGAAGGATTTAAGAAAATTATTGAAAGAGAGAGCAATTATGTTTAACGCAAAAGTTATAGTAAAAGATATTCTGAAAGGTAGAAAAGAAGTAAAAGATATTTTTTTTGTAGCATGTGGGGGATCTCTGGTGGATTTATATAATGGATATTTTTTTGTTACAAGAGAATCAAAAGCGAAGCACGCAATGTGGATAAATGCCGGTGAATTTGTGACTATCCCACCCGCATCATTGGACGAAAACAGTGTTGTAATTTTGTGTTCTCATAGTGGAAATACAAAAGAAACTGTTAAAGCAGCAGAGCTGGCAGTAGAAAGAGGTGCTTACCCTATTGTTTTTACAAATGTAAAAGAAAGTAAATGTGACAGAGAAGATTTTCATACTGTCATATATGAATGGAAGAATGAAACAAATGCAAGAGAAAAACCTGTTTGTATGACTATTGATATTTTAAATGAATTGTTGCATGAGACAGAAAAAGAATATACCATGTATCAGGAAATGGAAGACGGATTAAAGAAAATAGATGGGATCATAAGACAGGCATTAAAAGATGGACAAAACAGTGCGTGGTTGTTTGCCGATAAATACGGAACCCATGAGTTTCCATATATTATGTCTTCAGGAGCATCATATGCGCAGGCATATGGTTTTGCAATCTGTTCTTTGCAGGAAATGCAATGGATGAATTGCTGTTATTTAAATTCAACAGAGTATTTTCATGGGCCTTTTGAACTAACAGGAGACAAAAGTCTGTTTATTATACTCTTAGGTGCCGGAAAGCAACGAAAACTGGATTTAAGAGCACTTAATATAATGAACCCATAAATTAAGACAAAAAAATCATTGTTTCTAAGTTGGATTTCCCGTATGATTTTTATAACGAAAGGAGTCCAACTATGGCAAGACAACAACATTCACCA